>CBDUYA010000068.1:0-11406 GCA_965371335.1 uncultured bacterium
GTCGTTCTCCTGTGTTGTGTTCGTTGCTGCACGTGCCGTGGGCATGTGCGCTCAGAAGGATAGGGAATTGTATCGCGCCACGCCGGTGTTTGTCGCGCAGTGGCGTCGCGGCAGGCTGCCGGCCGTCCCGTGCCACGACCAGATCGCCTTCCCGGCGCCCCGGATCCGGCAATGGGCCATCTCCCGGTCGCCGCCGACCACATCCTGACCGCATCCTGCAAGGGCCGCGCGGTCGGCCTGCACAGATCTTGACACACCCCGGCCGCCGCGGGCCCGCGTCGAGGAGGTCTGTCGCTGCATTTTCGCTCACCCTGCCGGCGGCGCGTGGGCCCGCGCCTCGAGCCGCGGCCGGTGCTGCAGGATCTTCCGGATCGCCGTGGGGTCGAGGATGAACGCGACGACGCGCATCGTCCCTCCACATCGACAACGCAGCGGGTCGACTTCGACGTGTTACCCAAGCTGGTCGCGTACCGCTTGATCGAGCCGGCGCTGCGCCTGCCGGAGCCGATCAAGATCACCTGTGTCGAGGGCACGCCCAAACGGCTGATCACGGAACTGGCGATCTTCGGCCTTGACCTTGTGCTTTCGGACGCGCCGGTTTCCGAACAAATACGGGTCCGCGCTTACAACCACCTGCTGGGTGAATGTGGAACATCCGTCTTCGGGACCGCAAGGTTGGTGAAGAAGTACAGGAAGGGGTTCCCTCATTCACTTAACGGGGCGCCAATGCTGCTGCCGTCGGCAGATACCGCGCTACGTCGATCGTTGGACGGATGGTTCGAGTCGCTCAAGATCCGGCCGATGATCTGTGGCGAATTCGATGACAGCGCTTTCATGAAGGTCTTCGGTCAGTCGGGCACCGGTCTGTTTTTCGCGCCCTCTGTGATCGAAAAAGAGGTTGAGCAACAGTACGGCGTGAAATGCCTCGGGCGCACCGACGCGATCCGGGAGCGCTTCTACGCGATCTCTGTCGAGCGCCGACTCAAACACCCCGCCGTCCTCGCAATCTCCGAGGCCGCACAGACAGACTTGTTCCCATGATCAAATTCACCCTCATCAGGGCTTTGGCAAGCCTGCTGCCGGAGGGTCGGTCGTTGGCGCGTAAAGATCGCGCGCCAGCTTGAAGCACTCCCTCTGCCAGCGCCGGATTTCCCCGCCGATCTTGCCAATATCGATCTTGCTGATATGAAGCAGGGCCGACCTGCGTCGTGGCCTGAGCCTCGTCAAAGCCCGATCCAGTTTGCGGATCGAATGATCCATCTGTTCGGTGATCGCGGCGAGTTTGCGCGTGAGAGATCGGATGGTCTCTTGCTTTGCGTCGGTCAACGTATGAAGCCGGTGCCCCGACCCATTTTCCCGCGACGAAACCTGCCGGGCGCACACCTGCATGGAGCAGGCTCTGATCACCGCCCTGGATGACCGCCTGGATTACGAGGATGGCTCGATTCCCCGCGGAGACCCGCGCTGCGAGCACGTTCTCAGCAGGCGCAGTCTGGATATTGCGATTTAGAATTGGGAAGGGATGGAATTGGTGCCGGAGGCGGGATTTGAACCCGCACGCTTTGTGGGCGCCACCCCCTCAAGATGGTGTGTCTGCCAGTTCCACCACTCCGGCACGGAGGAGCGGCGAGCGCCGCTCTGATAAAACCAAGTCTCTAGTTTTCGTCCGTCTCGCCGGCCGGCGCTTCGAGCGGTTCGGAGGCGTCCGCGAATCCTTCACCCTCGATCGGCGGCGTGATCGCCGCACCCGCGTCATCGGCGGGCGGCAGCGCGGCAGGCGCCGCGGCCTCGGCGGGGAACTCCTCCAGAACCGAAGTGTCCCGTTTCGAGCTGAACAGTGACAACCCGAGCGACGTCATCATGAACAGGATGGCGGCGGTCGTGGTCGCCTTGGTCAGGAAGGTCGCCGCGCCCCGGCTGCCGAGGGCGGTCTGGCTGCCCCCTCCGCCGAACGCGCCGGCGAGATCGGCCGCCTTGCCGCTCTGCAGGAGCACCACCATGATCAGGACGAAGCAGACGACGATGTGAAGCAGCAGCAGCACAAGTCCCATATGTTCACCGGCCTCTTAGCTTTAGCTGAAGGACGCATCGTAGCATACTCACGCTTTGAGCGGCAAGAAACCGAGGATGCGGAGGAATTCGTCCGGCTTCAGGGAGGCGCCGCCGACGAGGGCTCCGTCGATTTCGGGGCGGGCCATGAAGGCGTCGATGTTCTCCGGCGTGACGCTGCCTCCATACAGGATACGGACGGCGTCGGCCCGATCGCCAAGCTGCCGGTGCAGCTCGGCGCGGATGACAGTGTGCATCTCCACCGCATCGGCGGGGGAGGCCGCCCTGCCGGTGCCGATCGCCCAGATCGGCTCGTACGCCACGATCAGGTTCGCGCCGCTGTCCGGCTTCACCCCATCCAGCGCCAGGGCGACCTGATCGCGCACCCGGGACTTGGCCGCTCCGGCGACCCGGATATCTTCCGCCTCACCGACGCAAAGGACCGGCTGGAGCCGGTGACGGAGGGCTGCCCGGATCTTGCTGCCCACCATCCGGTCGTCTTCCCACAGGTGCATGCGGCGCTCGGAGTGCCCGGCCAGGACGTAGGAAACCCCCAGCTCCGTCAGCATCGGGGCGGAGATCTCGCCGGTATAGGGGCCTTCGTCCTCCCAGAAAAGATCCTGAGCAGCCAGCCCGATCGGCCGCTCGCCCAGCCGCTGGCGCACTGTCGACAGCGCCGTGAACGGCACCGCAAACGCCACATCCCGGTCGGTCGTTTCCCGGAAGGCGGGCAGGAAGAGGTCGAAATAGGCGTTCGCCTGGCCGATGGTGAGGTTCATCTTCGCGTTGGCCAGAATGAGCGGCTTGCGGGACGGCGCGCTCATCGGGAGCCGCCGTCGCGCCCGCCGGACGCGTCGGTCAGGGCGGCCAGGCCGGGCAGCTCGACCCCGGAGAGGAACTCGAGGGAGGCGCCCCCACCGGTCGACATGTGGGTGAGGCGGGAACCGAGGCCTAGGCTGTTGATGGCGGCGACCGAATCGCCTCCCCCCACCACCACGAACGCCTCGGCTGCGGCGACCGACTCGGCCGCGGCCCGCGTTCCGGCGTCGAACGGCGGCACCTCGAACACCCCCAGCGGCCCGTTCCAGAAGATGGTGCGGGCCCGGCGAATCTCGGCATCGAACGCCGCGCGGGTACGCGGCCCGACGTCGAGTCCCATCATCCCGTCGGGAACTTCGGGGCCGTCGGTCAGGGTGGTCGCGATGCCCGCAGTGGGCGCCGCGGCCGCCACGTGGTCGATCGCCAGCAGCAGCCGGACCTGCCGTTGCTCGGCCTGCGCTATGGTGGCGCGCGCCGCCTCCAGCCGATCCGCTTCTACTTTCGATTTGCCGACCGGCACGCCGCACGCTTTCAGGAAGGTGTGGCCCATGGCGCCGCCGATCAGGAGAACGTCAACGCTCGCCATCAGCCGCTCGATGAGATCGAGCTTGTCCGAAACCTTCGCCCCGCCGAGCAGCGCGACGTACGGCTTCTCCGGCCGGTCGCGCAGCCTGCCCAGCATCTCGATCTCTTTCTGTATCAGCAGCCCCGCGGCCGCCGGCTGCAGATGCCGGGGAATACCGACAACCGAGGCGTGCGCCCGGTGGGCGGTGCCGAAGGCATCGTTGACGTAGAGGTCGGCGAGCGCCGCGAGACCGGCGGCGAAGTCGCTCTCGTTGCTGGTTTCGCCGGCGTGGTAGCGGAGATTCTCGAGCATAAGCACCTGGCCGTTGTCGAGGGACCGGCTCTTTTCCTCCACCTCCCCGCCGACGCAGTCATCCGCCATGATGACCGGACGGCCGAGCAGCTCCGCCAGCCGATCGGCTGCCGGGCGCAGGCTCATCCCGGCCACCCGCTGACCCTTCGGCCTGCCGAGGTGGGAGGCCAGCACGAGCCGCGCCCCCTGCTCGAGGAGCAGGTTGATCGTCGGCAGGGCGGCCCGGATGCGGGAATCGTCGGTCACCCGGCCTGCATCCAGAGGCACGTTGAAATCGACGCGCACGAAGACGCGCTTTCCCCGTACCTCCAGCTCACGCACTGACAGCTTGTGCGGAATCACGGTTGCTCACCCCCAGCGCGCCCGTTCGACGCGTTCGCAGTTGGCCCCTCGGCACCTGCAAGTATAGAGAAACGCTGTCACGAGGGGCAAGGCGGGAGATCCGGCCCGGCCGCCGGCTTGACCATTCCCGGCAGCGGCCTTGACCAACCCCGAAACGGCAGGTAGCATGGTAGCTCTTCATATCGCCGATGTGAGATAGCATCGCGCAACATAAACTAAGTGGCCTTCGTCACGCGCTCCCGAGTCGTCATTCATTAAGAGGTCCCAGGGATTTGATGCAGCCAGTGGGCCGAGTCAACAGTCAGGCGGGAGTCAGGAGCCGGTCCCGGAATTTCGTCGGGTCACGCGCATGGGGGGCGATATTGATTCTGGTGGTTCTGTCGGCGGGGCTCACCGCCATCGCGGCGCAGGATGGGTCGCCGTCGTCCGGGGCGGAGTCCCGGCAGGCGCGGTCCGCGGCGCTCTCCGATGCGCGGCGGGCCGAGGTGGTCTTCCCGAAGGGACGGGTGGTGAGTGCCGAGATCGCCGATACGCCGGAGAAGATGCAGCGCGGCTACATGTTCCGGGAGCGGATCGGGAATAAAGAGGGGATGATCTTCGTCTACCCATCGGCCGGCTTCCACTCCATGTGGATGAAGAATACTCTCGTGCCGCTCGACATGGTCTGGATGGATTCTGGCTTCAGGGTCGTTCACATCGAGCGCTCCGTCCCTCCCTGTCGCAAGGACCCCTGCCCGGCCTACGGCTCATTGCGCCGGGCGAGCTACGTCCTGGAGGTGCAGGGCGGCTCGATCGCGCCCGATCGGCTGGAGCTCGGCGACCGCGTCTCGGTTGCATTTCCGCAACAGGACTGACGATGCGCCAGCAGGTGTCAAATACCCGGCGATTACGGCATTGGCCCTTGACCCGGGGGCAACTCGGGCGTAAAAGAGGAACACACATTCAGGCGACACAGCGAGTGGAGGTGTTTGAATGAGGTTCTTCGTGCAGACCTTGCTGGGGATCGCGCTCCTGATCACGGGCTTCGAGGTCGGGACCCGGTATCAGGTGCGCCAGGATCTCCCGGGACAGACGCAGCGTCTGGTCGAAGTCCAGAAGGAAAGGCTCGCCCTGATGAGCGAGGACTCGTCCCGCCTGCAGACCGAGATCACGGTGCGCGAATTCCTCGCCAGGGAACGGATCAGGCTGCCCCGCACGACCGTGGCGGACATCGCCGGCTCGATCCACGACGCCTCGGATCGCTACGATGTGCCCCCCGAGATGATTCTCGCCGTGATCCGGATCGAGAGCTCGTTTAACACCAACGCCCTGTCGCACAAGGGAGCGGTCGGCCTCATGCAGCTCCTCCCCTCGACGGCGCGGCAGATGGCCCGGGAGCTGCGGATTGACTGGACCGGAGAGGACATCCTGCGCGACCCGTCGGCCAACATCGCCATCGGGACCTACTACCTGACCAAGCTGCTCGGCCGCTTCAACGACCTGTCGGTCGCCCTGGCCGCCTACAACCACGGGCCGACCCGGATCGCCGACCTCGCCGCGGCCCGCGCGACCCTGCCGATGGGTTACACCCGTAAGGTCCTGAAGCACTATTCTCCGTAGTTTTCCGTCCCCGAAATCGCGTGAATACCGAGGGCGCCGTGACGGCCGAATATCGCATGATTTCGGGGACGGAATACTCGTACCCGGCATGCCGTAAAGCCCTGCCTGATAGGGCTTTTCCGCCCTTCGCGCGGCGTTGACACCCCTACACCCCTGTGATAACGTCACGCCCTTAATCCATCTCCTGGCTGGTGTCATCGAGGGCAAATTGGCGTGATCGAGTACGCTCCGGTCCTGATTTTTCTGCTCGTCGCGGCCCTGTTTCCCGCCGTCGCGCTCGTGGTCGCGGCGATCATCCGCCCCAACAAGCCGAACAAGGTCAAAGTCGAAGCGTATGAATGCGGCGTGCCCGCCAGCGGTGAGGCGCGCGGGCGCTACTCGGTGCGCTTCTACATCATCGCGGTGCTGTTCGTCGTGTTCGACGTCGAGACCATCTTCCTCTTCCCGTGGGCGGTCAAGTACAGGGTGCTCGGGATGTTCGGTTTCATCACCATGTTCGTGTTCCTGGGAATCCTGTTGATCGGGTACGCCTACGCCTGGAAGAAGGGGGCGCTCGAGTGGGTCTGATCGAGAACCGCTTCGGTCCGAACATCATCACCACCACGGTCGATGGGCTGTTCAACTGGGCGCGCAAGTCGGCTCTCTGGCCGATGTCGTTCGGCCTCGCCTGCTGCGCCATCGAGATGATGGCCACCGTGGCCTCGCGTTACGACATCGATCGCTTCGGGGCCGGCGTGTTCCGCGCCACCCCGCGGCAGTCGGACGTGATGATCGTCGCCGGCACCGTCTGCGAGAAGATGGCGCCGGTCATCAAGCGGCTCTACGACCAGATGCCGGAGCCGAAGTGGGTCATCTCGATGGGCGCCTGCTCGACCTGCGGCGGACCGTTCCCGACCTACAGTGTCGTGCAGGGAGTCGATCGGCTGGTTCCGGTGGACGTGTACATTCCGGGGTGCCCTCCCCGGCCGGAAGCCCTTCTGTACGGATTCCTCAAGCTACAGGACAAGATCGCCAGGATGAGCGTCGCCAGGCAGGCGACCGCCTGAGCGGAGGCAGGGCAGCCTCCGGCGATCACGATTGACGCAGGGCGCGACATCCGCGCCCGCTTGTGAAAGAAGGCGCGAGCGTCATGGCCGACGAGCCAAAAGACCCGAACGGCCCGCAGGACCAGGACGGTCCAGAGAAGACGAAGGCCCCGGGGGACGAGACCAAACCTCCCGCGGCGCAACCTCCGGCGGCGGGAGATAAGGCCGCGCCGCCCGCTCCTCCGGCGCCGCCTCCGGCGCCGAAGCCCGATCCGCTCAAGGAACCGGTGCCGTCGCTCGCCGTCGACATGCTCAAGCAGAGGTTTCCCAACGCGATCCAGGACATCGCCTACCACGCCGGAGCGGCGATGGTCCGGCTGCCGGTCGATCGGTTCGTCGAGATCGTCACCTTCCTTCGCGATGAGCCGGAGTTGAAGATGGATCTCCTCAGCAACCTGACGGCGGTCCACTGGCCCGACAAGCCGATGCCGTTCGAGATGGTCTATCACCTGTTCTCCATCCCCAAGCGGCACAGCCTGACTCTGAAGCTCGAGCTGGCCGAGGGGGAGGAGGCGCCGACCCTCTGCGGCGTCTGGGCGACCGCCAACTGGCAGGAGCGCGAGGTGTTCGACCTGTTCGGCATCCGCTTCACCGGTCATCCCGACATGACGCGTATCTTAATGACCGACGAATGGGTCGGGCATCCGCTGCGCAAGGACTATCCGCTCGAGGGAAACCCGGGGGATCACGTCCAGTACCGCGAGGTGGTCACCGCCGATCACGTCTATCGCTTCGAGAAGGCGCCGCTGCGCGGCTTCGGCTGGAAGAAGCAGATCGACAAGACGGGAACGGGGAAGGGCTGATGTTCCGCACCGAGGAGATGGAGATCAACATGGGCCCGCAGCACCCCTCGACCCACGGGGTGCTCCGTCTCAAGCTGAAGCTCGACGGTGAGGAGATCACCGAGATGCGTCCGGTCATCGGCTACCTGCACCGGGGCGTCGAGAAGCTCTGCGAACATCGCACCTACCCGATGATCGAGCCGTTGACCGACCGGCTCGACTACGTGGCGGCGATTTCCGAGAACCTAGGCTACTGCGGAGCAGTGGAGCGCCTGCTGAACGTCGAGGTGCCGCCGCGTGCCCAGTACATCCGGGTCATCCTGGCGGAGCTGCAGCGCATCACCTCGCACCTGCTGTGGCTCGGCACCCACGCCCTCGACCTGGGCGCGATGACGGTGTTCTTCTACACCTTCCGCGAGCGGGAGATGCTGCTCGATCTGTTCGAGGCGTTCTGCGGGGCGCGTCTGACCTACAACTCAATGCGCATCGGCGGGCTGTACGAGGACCTGCCGCCCGCCTGGACCGACCGGGTGCGGCATTTCGTGAAGATCTTTCCGTCCCGCATGAAGGAGTACGAGGATCTGCTGTCGGTGAACCGGATCTTCCTCGGCCGCACCAAAGGGGTCGGTATCCTGAAGGCGGAAGATGCGGTGGCGCTCGGTGTGACCGGCCCGCCGCTGCGCGCCTCGGGCGTCGACTACGACGTGCGCAAGGCGCAGCCGTATTCGAGCTACGACCAGTTCGACTTCGACGTGCCGCTCGGCAGCAACTGCGACACCTATGATCGCTACCTGGTGCGCCTGGAGGAGATGCGCCAGTCGCTGCGCATCATCCGGCAGGCGCTCGACAATCTGCCCGACGGGCCGGTGCGGGCCAAGGTCGCCAAGTACATCAAGCCGCCCGCCGGCGAGGTCTACCACGTGGTGGAGAGCCCGCGCGGCCTGCAGGGTTTCTACATCGTCGCCACCACCGGCGAGATCCCCCACCGGGTTCACTTCCGCGCTCCCTCGTTCGTCAACCTGCAGGCGCTGCCGTTCATGTGCAAGGGGGGGCTGATTGCCGACGTTGTGGCGGTGATCGGATCGATCGATATCGTGCTCGGCGACTGCGACCGCTGAGATGGATTGAAGAGATTTCATGGACCAGCAGACGCTCATCCAGCAGATCGTCATCCCGACCGCGCAGATCCTGCTGATCGTCGCCGTCCTGCCGCTCGGCGTCGGCTACCTGACCCTGATCGAGCGCAAGGTGCTCGGCTTCATGCAGGCGCGGCTGGCGCCGCGCCGGGTCGGCTGGCACGGCATCCTGCAGCCGATCGCCGACGCGGTCAAGCTGCTGATCAAGGAAGACGTCGTCCCGGAGCGCGCCGATCGTTTCCTCTTCACGCTGGCGCCGATGGTCACGGTGGCGACCGCCCTGTCGGCGTTGGTGGTGATCCCGATCGCCGGCACGCCGTTCATGCTGTTCGGCTACGAGATCCGGCCCTGGATCTCCGATCTGAACATCGGACTGCTCTACCTGCTGGCGATCTCGTCGCTCGGCATCTACGGCATCATCCTCGGCGGCTGGTCGTCCAACAGCAAGTACTCGATGCTGGGGGCGCTCCGCTCCGCGGCCCAGATGATCTCCTACGAGGTCCCGCTCGGCTTCTCCATCATCGGCGTGATGATGCTGGCGGGGTCGGCTTCGATGGTCGAGATCGTCGAGCAGCAGCGTATTGCCGGCGTCTGGTACATCGGGCCGCAGTTGCTCGGCTTCTTCTGCTTCTTCGTCAGCGCCGTGGCCGAGACCAACCGCGTGCCGTTCGACCTGCCGGAGGCCGAGGCCGAGCTGGTGGCCGGATTTCACACCGAGTACTCGGGCATGAAGTTCGCCTTCTTCTTCCTCGCCGAGTACACCGGCATGATCGTCATATCGTGCATCGTCACCATTCTCTTCTTTGGAGGGTGGCTGCGGCCGTTCCCCAACGTCGAGGCGCTCGCCTGGCTGGAGAACGGCTGGCTGATCATCGTGCCGCTCGTCGTCGGGGCGTCGCTCGGCTGGTGGATGAATCAGCGGCGTGGCGGGGGACTGCGGCTGATGACCCTGGGCGGCCTGGCCGGCGCCGCAGCCGGCGCCGTGGTGGCGGTGGGCGACCTCGCCGGCCTCGGCAGTCTTCAGATACCCGCCCTGTCGGGCGCCTTCTGGTTCACCTTCAAGATCGGGCTGTTCCTGTTCGTCTACATCTGGTTCCGCGGGACCTACCCGCGCTATCGTTACGACCAGTTGATGAACCTCGGCTGGAAGTGGCTGATCCCCCTGTCGATCCTGAACGTGCTCGGCACAGGGGCCGTGATCATTCTCAGGAGCTGACCTTGGCCACTGTCGTCGATCCGTCACGTTTGTCGCCCATGAGAGAGGTGCTGAAGACCCTCCTGCTGCTCGAGCTCTGGGTCGGGCTGTGGACGACGCTGAAGAACCAGTTCCGCCCGCACGTCACGGTCGAGTATCCCAGGGAGAGGGTCGATCTGGAGCCGCGCTTTCGCGGCATGCCGCGTCTCCGCTTCGATCCGAAGGACGGCGAGGAGCTCTGCATCGCCTGCCATCTGTGCGAATTGGTCTGCCCGGACGACTGTATCCATATCGTCTCGGAGAAAAACCCCATCGGGAAGGGGAAGCGCCTGGTGTCGTTCGAGATCAACTACGAGCGCTGCTGCCTGTGCGGGCTGTGCGTCGATCCCTGCCCGACCAAGCCGCTGACCGCCATTTACATGTCGCATGACTACGAGATGGCCGACTACCAGCGCCAGGGATTCGTGGCGCCGCTCAAGGCTCTGCTGGACGGGACCGAGCCGAAGGATTACAAGGAGTAAGCCCTGGAACCGAGTGCCGTCATCTTCTACATCCTGGCGTCGATCGCGCTCGTGAGCGCCGCCATGGTGATCTGGAGCCGCAACGCGGTCCACTCCGCCGTCTACCTGGTGCTCAGCTTCCTGAGCGTGGCCGCTCTCTACGTCCTGCTCGAAGCGGAGTTCGTGGCGGCCGTTCAGGTGATGGTCTATGCCGGCGGCATCATGGTCCTCTTCCTGTTCGTCATCATGCTGGTCAATCTGAAGGCGGCGGTCGGGCCCCGGGTGCGCATTCATGCGACCATCTCGGGGGCGATCGGGCTGTTCGTCGTCGGGATGATCCTCTACGTCTACAACACGGGAATGGTCGGCGCCGCGGCCGGAGGCCGGTCAGTGCTGCGCGAGGGAGGCAATCTGCAGGCGGTCGGTACCGCTATCTTCCAGGATTACCTTCTGCCGTTCGAGATCGCCTCGGTGCTGTTGCTGGTCGCCATGGTCGGCGCCATCGTCCTGGCGCGTCAGAAGATCTAGGAGAAGCGCGGCATGCCGGTCCCGATCAATCACGTGCTCATCTTCAGCCTGCTGCTGTTCGCGATCGGCATGATCGGTGTTCTGACCCGGCGCAACGCCATCATCATCCTGATGTCGATCGAGCTGATGCTGAACGCGGCGAACATCAACTTCATCGCCTTCAGCCGCCATTTGAACAGCCTGATGGGCCAGGTGTTCGGCGTGTTCACCATCGCCGTGGCGGCGGGGGAGGTGGCGGTCGGCCTGGCGGTCGTGCTGGCGCTGTTCCGCAACCGCGACACCGTTCTTGTGGACGAGATCCACATCATGAAGGGATAAGCAGGCGATGCTCGGTCTGATGTGGCTCATTCCGCTGCTGCCGTTCGCCGGGTTCGTGGTGAACGGGATGCTGGGCGGGCGCTATCTGTCGCGGCGGGCGGTGGCCGTGATCGGCTGCGGAACGGTGCTGCTGTCGCTGGTGATCTCGATCGGCGCGGTCGCCTCGCTCGGGTCGC
>CBDUYA010000069.1:0-11351 GCA_965371335.1 uncultured bacterium
GAAGGCGGCGAAGGGGTGAGATCGAAAGGGCGGCAATGACCATGTCGGTGAATCTCAAGGGTCGCAGCTTTCTCAAGCTGCTCGATTTCAGCCCGGAAGAAATCGTTCATCTTCTCGATCTCTCGAGAACGCTGAAGGCCGACAAGTATGCCGGGAAGGAGAAGCAGCGACTGGCCGGCCGGAACATTGCCCTTATCTTCGAGAAGACCTCCACCCGGACTCGCTGCGCCTTCGAGGTCGCGGCGTACGACCAGGGTGCGCACGTCACCTACCTCGGCCCGTCCGGATCGCAGATGGGACATAAGGAGTCGACGAAGGATACGGCCCGGGTGCTGGGCCGCTATTACGACGGTCTGGAATACCGCGGCTTCTCGCAGGCGATCGTGGAAGAGCTTGCGGCCCACGCCGGCGTGCCTGTCTGGAATGGCCTGACCGATGAGTTTCATCCGACCCAAATCCTGGCCGACGTATTGACGATGTCAGAACATGTGTCCAAACCTCTCGGCGACGTGTCGTTCTGCTACGCCGGCGATGCCCGGAATAACATGGGCAACTCGCTGCTGGTCGGCGGGGCGAAGTTGGGGATGGATGTGCGGCTCTGCGCGCCGCAGGCCTTCTGGCCGAACGAACAACTGGTGAAGCAGTGCACCGGGATCGCCGAGCGGACCGGCGCCCGAATCACCCTGACCGAGAACGTCGGGGAGGGCGTCAAGGGTGTCGATTTCCTCTACACCGACATCTGGGTCTCGATGGGAGAGCCGCCGGAAAAATGGCAGGAGCGCATCGCACTCCTCAAGCCGTACCAGGTCAACCGGAAGATGGTCGAGGCGACCGGCAATCCTCACGTAAGGTTTCTCCACTGCCTGCCGGCCTTCCACAATCGCGATACGAAGATCGGTGAGAAGATCTACAAGGAGCACGGTCTGGACGGCATCGAGGTCACCGAGGAGATCTTCGAATCCGACCACTCGATCGTCTTCGACCAGGCGGAAAACCGCCTGCACACCATCAAGGCGGTGATGGTGGCGACCCTCCTCACTCCTGCGGAATGAGATCGAGGATCGCGGGGCTTGCCTCGTCCCAGGCGATGACGGTATGGCAGGTAGAGCAGTCGGCCGGGATCGTTTCCCCCTCTTCGGTAGAGTGCTCCCCGGCGTGACAGCGGTAGCAACCGGGAGATTTCTCGTGGCCGCTGTGGTCGGGATAGGTGTCCCAGTCGATGTTCATGGCAGGGAAGACATTGGTCGCGTAGTACTCGCTGAAGGCGCGTCCCGCCTGCTCGATGTCGGCCGCGCGGCTGCGCGCCAGATCGGGGTACTCGGACCGATAGAAATCGGCGAGAGCCGCGGGGATACCGGCCCGTGCCTCCTCGTGTGAAGCGTACCCGGCGCGCATCGCCTTCACGCCCTGCCGTCGCACGTACGGCAGATCCCTGTCTGCAAGACCCCGATGCAGGGCCCAGTCGACCGACTCCTCGGCGCTGAAGAAAATGTGCGTGGGGCGATTGTGGCAGTCGATGCAATCCATCGTCCGCCACCCTGTGGACGCCGGGTCGGCGGTCTGGCCGTTGCTGAAATGCTTCACGGTGCCGTCCTCGAGGGTCAGCTCCACTTCATACATCGTCTCCCGTTTGGCGTCGGCGCGATAGCGGATCCGGACGCCGGGATCCATGTGCCAGTGGATCCCGGCATTGTTGCCCGCCAGGTCGTGGCCCCCCACCTTCATCAGCAGGATAGTCTTGAGCTCGGTGTTCTCGGCGTCGTCCGAGAACCGGGTGATCGTCTTAGCCCTGATGCCGTAAAACCTCTCCGGCCAGTGGCACTGCTCGCAGGTGGCGTTGGAGGGGCGCAGATTGTGCACCGGGGTCTCGATCGGCCGGCTGTAAAGATCGAAGGCCGTCGACACCATCTGCCAGGCGCCGTTGAGCTTCGATTTCACCAGCCACCTGGTGCCGGGTCCGACGTGGCAATCGACGCATGCCACCCGCGCATGCGGCGAGCGCTGGTAGGCGGTGTACTCGGGGGCCATCACGCTATGGCACGTCTCGCCACAGAAGCGGTTGTCGGCCATGTACTCGACCCCCTTCGCCGTGCTGGCGGCGAGCACCACGATGACGGCGACCACCGCCAGCAACAGCATCAACAGGCGGTTACGGGTCCGGGCAAGATTGAGGTCGATGAGCGGATAGGAGAATTCCGTCGAGCGGCGCCTCTCGCGACGGATTCCCCACGCCATCAGCGCGAGACCGAGCAGGATCACGCCGGGCAGGGCAAGGTAGGTGATGATCCCCAGATAGGGGTGCCCCTCGGCCCCTAGCGCCTCGATGAGCAGCAGGCTCAACAGCAGAATTCCGGCGGCCAGCGCCAGGGCAAGCCCTATCAGGCCGATCGCATTGCGGGTTACAGCGGCAATCAGGTTCCGCATGGAAGCCGGAATCATACACCAATGGGAAAAAGAGGAAAATAGATACCAGATAGCCCTCTCTTGTGATATCTACTTGGGGGCTGCAATGCATAGATCGGATTTTCCGGGGGGGCTATGCCGCGACGATCATCGACCCGCCGGCACTTCCTATCCAAAGCCACGACGAGGGAATAGTCAGCATGAGGAGATTTCTACGCCGGGGCGGGTTGCCGGGGCGCACCGGGTGGGCGGCGCTGCCGGCCCTGCCGGTGGCGCTGGCGTGGCTGTTCATCCTGCCGGGCGGCGAAGCGCATTCGGCCGGTGATGGTTACGTCGGAAGCGAGGTGTGCGGCGCCTGCCACGAGGAGGTCGCGGTGGAGTTCACGCGCACCGCGCATGCGACCGCCAAAGGGTGGGACGCCGAAGCGAGCTGCGAAAGCTGCCACGGCGCCGGCGAGAAGCACGTCGAAAGCGGAGAGCCGGCCGACATCCGCAGGTTTGCCGAACTAGCACGAACCGATGCCGCGGCGGTCTGCCTGACCTGTCACGGCAACATGCACCGCAGCACCCGCGGCGGCGACAGCATCCACCGGCGGGGCGACATCGCCTGCTCCGATTGCCACAATCCGCACACCACCACCGACAAGCTGGTCCCCCGCAACCGGATCGAGCTGTGCGGCAGATGCCATCAGGAGGTGCTGGCACAGTTTGATATGCCGACCCATCATCCGCTCGGGACGGCCGCCGAGGGTTGCGCCAACTGCCACGATCCGCACGGCACGGGAGTGCAGCGGACCCACAACCTCGCCGCCACCGGCGGGGTTTGTGCCGACTGCCACCGCGACAAGGTCGGGCCGTTTGTCTTCCCGCACGATGTCTCGATCTTGGATGGTTGCAAGGCGTGCCACGTGATGCACGGCTCACCCAACCGACACCTGTTGAACACGACGCGGCAGATCACCCTCTGTTTTCAATGTCACGCCTCGCCGGGCGGACCGCACACCCCTTCGAACCTGGTCAATCAGAAATGCACCACCTGCCACGTCGACATCCACGGCTCCAACACCCATTCGTCGTTCCGGGAGAATTGAGCCTTGGCGAGCGCGGCGGCACGCACACTGCTACGCTGGATCGGGATTCCGGCAGCCTCCCTGGCGATCGCCCTGGCGCCGGCGCGAGCCGAGGAAGAGCGCACGGCGATGGTCGGGCAGGTTGAACTGCTGTACCGCAGCGTCAGCGTCGACGGCAGCCGGGACAAGTACAACTACGATTTCGCCGGTCTGGACGGAGGAACGCGGCTCGGCAGCACCTTTATGGAGTGGCAGAACTCCGATTCGGAGTACCTCGACTACGCCCGGGTCGACCTGCTCGGCCTCGGCGGCGAGCCGTTCGAGAGCGCCGGTCTGAAGATGGGCCGCAAGGACAAGTACAAGCTGAGCTTCACCCACACGAAACAGCGCTACGTCTATGATCTATTCGACGTCACTAACGACGTCGATGGCAACGCCTGGGATACCGACAACCGGCGCACGGGGCTCGACCTGACGCTGCACGTGACGCCGAAGATCGACATCCTGCTGCAGTACAGCGACCTCGAGCGCACCGGCGACGGCCGGGAGATCCGCCGGGTGCGGGATGGGGAGTTCTTTTCCCTGGAGCGGCCGGTCGATTTTCAGGTGAGGCGTTACGGCGCCGGATTCGACATGCAGGCCGGGCCGGCACGTATCTATTTCCTGCAGGAGTTCCGCCGTTATGAAGACCAGCAGGATTTCTTCAGCGACTTCAACAATGGGCTCGATGCGACCAACAGCACGACGATCGACACACTCCGCTGGATCCAGAACGACCGGGGAGAAGCGCACCTCACCACGCTGCGTTTCTTCACGCCCCTGGGTGAACGGGTCTATCTGGCCGCCTCGGTCTATGGCACCCTCATCGGCGACGAGGAGGTGAAGAGCCGGGTGTCGCAGAACGGCAGCGGCACCGACAGCGGGGGCTCTCCCTGGAACTGGGTCGATGGTTTTTCCGAAGCCGACATCAAACAGGACACGATCGTGGGAGAGATCGATCTGTCGGTCGCCATCGTCCGCGCATTCGGCGTGTCGGTCGGGTTCCGCTCCCTCAAGCAGGACGCCCGCAGCAACGGTTCGAAGGACCTGACCGCAAGCGGCTCGCTGTCATCCCTGGCAAGCGATTACGACTATTCGATGAACACGGCGACCATCATGCTCGAGGGGGATCCGACGAGCACGTTCCGCTACGGGATCGGCTACCGGATCGTCGACCGCAAGCTCGATCGAAGCGCCTCCCGTTCGCAGTCGGGACAGCGCAACGCCGATTTCGAGTCGGACGGGGACACCTCGGCCGTGCTGAGCCTCGCCTGGCGGCCTCTCCCATGGATGCGGTTCGAGGGGCAGATAGAGGAGGGATCGGTGGAACGCCCCTTCACCACGGTCTCCCCGTACGAGGTCGACCACGCCCGCGTTCAGGCGACCTTCGACATGCCGGCGAACGTCCACCTCGATCTCTCCTACAGCAAGTACGAGAACCGGCAGGATACCCTGCAGTTCGGCAGCCGAGCCGAGAGCGACGTCGGCAGCATCGCCTTCCGCCAGCAGGTGGGACAGCGCGTCAGCTACATGATCCGCTACTCGATGCAGGAGATTGACAACCGGGTCGAAACCTCGACCTCGCTCGACCCCGCCGCGAGGAGCCTGTTCGAGTCGGACAACTCGACCCTTTACGCGCGTCTCGATGCGCAGCTTAGTCCGCAGTGGAGCATGTTCCTCTCCCTGCTCGCCACCGAGTCGGACGGCTCGAACCCGTTCCTCGGCGTTAACTTCGAAGCAGCGGTCACACCCGGGCAGGCGATCGCGGCCTTCGATCAGGAGAACACGGACGGGGAGATCGGCGTGCGTTATCAGCTCGTCGACGGCCCTTTCTTCGGCCTGTCGGTGCGCGCGTTCGACTACAGCGACACCTTCTTCCCGCAGACCACCTACGACGGCTCCATCGTGACGTTCAACGCGGGGTTCACTTTCTAGAGAACCTGGTCCCGCAGACAGCCGGTGTAGAATCCCGTCGTGCAAACGGAACTTGCACAGTCTCCGCTTCAAAGCGCGATGCGCAGCCGCAACCCCAGCAGCAGCAGCGAATCATCGTTCGGGTTGAGCGCCGGATCGACGATGTATTGCAGATTCGGGGTGATTGCAGTGTTCTCCGACAATTGCAGCCGGTAGAAAATCTCCGTGGCGAGCTGATCGTCCCGCCCGGGGCCGAAGGTGCTCTCGTTCGGTTCGCCCCAGTTGAGGGCGGCGCCGAACAGATCGCTGTTATGTCTGACGTAGTGGCCGATGCCGGCGCTGATCGAGGTCTCCAGCAGCGATCCGCCATCGTCGGCATAGCCGGCCCGCACGAACGGCAGCCAGGTGTCGTTGATGAAGCGTGAAAAAGAGAAATTGAGGCCCCAGCCGTCCGGCACCCCGGCATCGTCGCGCTCGTCCGCATGCCACAGGGTCACGTGGGTATTGTCCAGGTAGCGGCGATCGTAATTGCGGATCCAGCCGACCTCGACATGCTTGAAGTACTCCCGGTCGTCGAAGAAGGTGTCGAAGCCCTTGCCCGGCGCGTGCGGGTCGGAATTTGAGTCGGCGAAGCCGGCCACCAGATACATCGTGTCGGTCAGCATGGCGCCGAGCGCGGCGCCGATCCCCTCATTCGGGATCGGAATGGTCGAGCTGCCGCTGGAAAAAGCCAGGTCGATGAAGTGCATCCAGGGGTTGGCGAGGGCGTAGACATCGAGGTAGTCGGTTGTATCGACCCACCCGGCGACGAAGTTGAGCCGTCCGTTACGGTTTCGCTGCGACCAGTAGAGGTTGGTCAGGCGCCACCGTTGATTGCTGTAGGGAGCACCGATAATGCCCGCGTAGCCGATCTCGGAGGCGAGCCCCGCGACCGGCACGTCGGTGCCGAGGCGATGCCGGTTAGAGAACTTGTAGACGATCGAGCCGGTGCTGTCGGTGCCGCGGCCGAGCAGCTCCCATGATCCGAAGACGCGGAGCATGCCGCTGCCGGCATCGTCCTCGCCCGGACTGTCACTCGCCGAGACGTAGAGACTGGTGTAGTCGAACCCGAAGGCGTAGCCGTGCTCCTTCTTCATGCGCGCCTTGAAGTCGAAGTACGGTTTCAATCCGCGCTGCAGAGCGTTGAAGCGGAATGTCGGCTCCCGCTTCCGGTCGTCCTCTTTCAACTGCTCGCGGACCGTGCCGGGGCCGCCGAAATCGCGGAGATCGTCGTAGCCCGACCGCGTGCCCGGCTGGCGGCCTTCTGCTTGATCGTTCCCGTCCGCCTCCGCGGCCGGGATTGAAGCGGGGTTCTGCCCTTCGGCCTCCTGTTCCCCCGGCTCCTGCGCCTGGAGAGGCGCTGGAGCAAGGAACAGTGCCGTGAACGCGGCAGCGGTCAAAACGGCGCGCAGTGGGATCATCGTCGGCATTCTAGGGTCTCTCAGGGGCGGAGAGTCGATGAGAGCAGCTTTGGCGCGAAATGGCAAGCAGCAGCGGGCGGGTTGCGCCGGGGTGCGGCACCATATCCTATCCGAGGAGACGTTCAACAGGGGGAGCCGAGGCTGAAGCAACCAGATCGCTCGGGTCACCGCCTTGCCCCAAAACACTTCACCCCGCCGATCGCCTCCGGCGTTATGATTCCTTCGACCGGTCGTGCAGGTGAAAACAGGCCGAGGCACGATCAGGCGCACTGAGGAGCGGGGAGAGTCCGGCATGAACACGAGAGTGACGGCCCTGGCGTTCTGCCTGCTGCTGGCGTCGCTTCTGCCGGCGGCGTTGGTAACGCCGGTGGAGGCGCAGAGCGGGGAGGCGCCGGAGAGGCGTCTCGACCTTGCCGAAGTTCAGGCGCTGCGCACCGAAGCGGAAAACGACGCAACTCTGGACGAGGGCCTGCGCAAGAGCATCGTCGAGATGTACGACGCGGCGATCGGCTCCCTGCAGGCCGCTGCGACCCACACGGCGCGGGCATCCCGATTCAAGCGGGAGCAAGCCGGTATCGGCCGTATGGTCGCCTCGCTGCAGGTGGAGTTGCGGCGTTCCATGCCGCCGCTCAGGACCGGGTTGTCGGAAGGGGCCTCGGCGGACCGCGCCGAGCTGGCGCTGGCGCGTGAGCGTTCGCGGCTCGCGGCGCACCTTGACACATTGCGTGACGAGGAACGGCTTGCCGCCGAGCGCGCCGCATCGCGCAATGAGATTTCCGGTCGCCTCGGCGCGCTCGATCAGAAGATCGACGCCCTCAGCGATGAGCTGCGTACCACCGGCGATCGAGCGGCCGATCCGCAGTTGAAGCAGGCCACCCGCAGCCGCCTGCTGGCGCAGCGGGAGGCGACCCTTCGCGAGATCGAGGCGCTGCGGACCGAACTGACGCTGCTCGACGCGCGTGGCGATCTCATTCCACTGCAGATCGATCTGGCGCAACGGAGAGTCGAGCGCAGCGAGGAGATCGTCGGCCGCCTGCAGCAGACGAGCCGGGGGCTGCGGCACCAGGAGGCGGAGAAGGCGCTGCTGCAGGTTCGCAACGAGTGCCGCGAAGTCGCCGGCGAGATCGAGCTGCTGGCGGAGATCGCCGCCGGGACGGAACGGCTGGCGGAGCTGCTCTGGGGCCCGGACGGTGTCGAGGTCGAGTCGGAAGAAACGGCGAGGCGGATCATCGTCGTTCGCAAGAACCTCTCCGATCTCGACCGCACGAAGGAGCTGACCCGCCGTAAGTTCGAGGTGGTCGGCTACGGAGGGAGCGCCTATCGCTGGTGGCCCGACATCCCCGACGGTTTTCCGCAGCCGGGAGAGGTTGCGGCCATGGTCCGCCGGATCGAACATCTCATCCCATCGATCCAGCATGACCTCATCCAGTTCGAGCAGCAGCGATCGAAGTCACGTGAGCTCCGCCAGCAGACGATGCTCGAGCTGCAGATTCAGATGACCGGTGAGGACGGCCAGGCCCGCCTGCATCGCGCCCGCCAACTCCTCGAGACCCGGCGCGATCTTCTCGACCAGTTGATCCGGCGATACGGCCGCTATTCCAGCCAGTTGGGTGATCTGGGGACCAGTGGCCGGTTGCTGCTGGATGAGATCGGGCAGTTCCGGTCATTCCTCTTCGAGCGGGTCCTTTGGGTACGCAGCGTCCCCCGCCCGATCGTTCCCCGGGCCGGCACCCTCTTCGGCGCGTTCGTGTGGCTGACCTCTCCCGCACGCTGGGCGGAGTTGTTCGGCAATCTCGGCCAGGCGATGTGGGAATCCCGCGCGGTCACTCTCAGCCTGATCGGATTGCTCGTTCTGCTGCTGGCCGCGCGGCGTTCGCTACGGCGGCGCCTCACGAGGCTGGCGGGAAAGGTCGATCAGCAGGGACGCGATTCGTTGGGGGTGACGCTCGAAGCGCTCCTCCACACGCTGTTGCTGGCCGCGCCGCTGCCGCTGGCTCTCTATTTCATCAGCCGTGCCTGGGAGGGAGCCGGCCTCGGCAAAGTGCCTCTCTCGACCGCCGGCGCGCTGCACTTTCTCGCCCTGATCGCGGGCTTTCTCGAGCTGACCCGTCAGATTGCCACTCCCGATGGCCTGGGGCGCAGCCATTTCTGCTGGCCTCCGCGGACGACGGAGCGCCTGCACCGGGTGCTCGGGTGGGCCGAGCGCATTTTCCTGCCGTTGATCTTCGTCACTCTCCATTTCAGCATGGGGGGGTTCGCCGTGAGCAGTTCGGCCGAGTTCAGGAGCTACAACAATGCCCTCGGCCGCCTCGCCTTCATCGCCGCCCTGGTGTTTCTCGGCACGATGCTCCTCAGCCAGTTCCGGCCACGGATCAAGAAGATGCCGGACCCGGGTCACGACCTCGGGCCGTCGTACCGCCTCTACGCTTATGCCTACCCGGTGATCGCTCTCGCCACCTTCCTGCCGGCCGGTCTGGCGGCGATCGGCTACTACTTCACCGGGTACCTGCTCGCCTATCAGATGCTGCTGACGCTCTGGCTGCTCCTGGGATTGCTGGTGCTGAGCGGTCTCCTGTTCCGCTGGCGCCGGCTGAGCCGCCGTCTGACTTCCGACGATCCGGTCATGGAGGGACAGGTCCGTCAGTTGACGCAGTTCGTCGTCACCCTGGTGGCGGCCGTCGGCATCTATGCCATCTGGGCCGGTGCGCTCCCGATGGTCCAGATGGTCAAGCGGGTGCAGATCCTGCCCCGGATCGAGCTGCTCGAGGTGGCCGGGGCGAGTGGGCCGGCGCCGGCCGCGACCTCCGTACATTCCACACCGGCCGGCGCGGCCGACAGCGGAAAGGAGGGAGCGGCAGCAGCGAAACCGGTCATCCCCGGCGCGCCGCTTACCGTCGCCGGTGACGCGGGAGGGCCGATCGCAGGGACTGCGGAATCATCGTCCCTCACGCTCTGGCAGCTTCTGGAATCAATTGTCGCGGCGATCATCACCTGGGTGCTGGTGAAGAACCTCCCCGGCCTGATTGAGATGATCCTCCGAAGACGGACCAGGATCGAGAGCGGAGTCCGTATCGCGATCACGACCCTGATCCGCTACACCGTTATAATCATCGGTGTCAGCGCCAGCCTGGGATTCCTCGGAGTATCGTGGGCCAAGATCCAGTTCCTTGCCGCCGCCCTCACCTTCGGCCTCGCCTTCGGGCTGCAGGAGATCGTCGCTAACTTCATCTCGGGGCTGATCATCCTGATCGAGCAGCCGATCCGCGTCGGCGACGCCGTCACCATCGGTAACCTGATGGGCCGGGTTACCCGCATTCAGATGCGTGCAACCACCATCACCCTCTGGGACCGCAGCGAGATGGTCGTGCCGAACAAGGATTTCATTACCACTACGCTGATCAACTGGACGCTGTCCGATTCGAAGCGGCGCATCACCGTGTCGCTGCGTATCAAGTACGGCGCCGACCTGCAGAAGGTGAAGGACCTGCTCTTCGACATCGCCCGGCGGCACCCGGCCGTGCTCGCCGATCCCGCCCCCCAGGTGGTCCTCATCGAATTCGGCAGCGATGCCGTCCAGTTCGACTTCCGCACCTTCGTCGACTTCGGCGACGGGGAGAAGACCAAGGACGACCTGCAGATGACGATCGACACAACCTTCCGCCGCGAGGGGATCGAGCTGGCGCTGCCGCAACTGAGCATTCAACTGCCGGAGAGGACAGGCGGCGTTGCCGGTCCGTCGCAGGCACCTCCACCGGCCGAATCGCCGGCGTAAGAGGCCTCCCTGCGCGACACCAGCCGCACAACATCGCCGGGGGTGATCAGCCGGCCGGGCAGGCACGAGGTGGTCGGAGGCGGAGTGAGACGGAGTCGCCCTCTGGCCACTCGACCTCCCCCATAGGGTTATGATGGAGCCTGTTCTACAAGCGACAATCGATTGCCGAGGGAGGAGCCCGATGACCAGAGGAACTGCCGTCTATCTGCTGCCGATCGCCCTGTTCGCCGTAGTGCTGTTCGCCCTGCCACTCGTCTCAACCGCCACCGGCGGAGAAGCGGAGCGGGTTGCCGACGAGGGGCAGAGCGACGAGGGGATGACCCAGTACAACAAGAAGTGTGCCATGTGTCACGGCAAGGACGGGGTGGCTAAGATGATGGCCGAGGGATCGGCCAACCTCAACGATCCGGAATGGCAGAAGTCGACCTCTATCGAAGAGATCAACAAGGTCACCGCCGAGGGGAAGGGGAAGATGAAGGGCTTCGAGGGGAAGCTCACCCCCGAGCAGATCGAAGTGATCTCTCATTACATTATGGCGCTGAAATAGCCGGCCGGCCCCGGGCAGGCCCGAGGTGATCGGAGGCGGGGTGAGACGAAGTCGGCCTCCGGTGGTGCGGCGCTTGTCTCAGGCGTCATAAGTCGTCGAAGAGGTGCTCCCCCCCCCCCCCCCGGGCCGTCCAGTTGGTGTGGAAG
>CBDUYA010000070.1:0-11328 GCA_965371335.1 uncultured bacterium
CGAAGGAGGCGCCGGCGCCCCAACGCGGATCGCCGACCCCCGCCTCCGCGGTGACGTCGATGAAGCGGCCGTCGCCGCTGTTGCGGTAGAGCACGTTCGGCCCGTAATAGGTGACGTAGAGATCCCGGTGTCCATCGCCGTCAACGTCGCCGGCGACGCAACCGAAGCCGTAGCGCTCCGGCCCCGCCGCTCCCGCGGCCCCCGGCACTTCCTCGAATCTTCCCCCGCCGAGATTGCGGAACAGCGCCGAACGGGGCGGCGACGGAGATTCGTAGCCCGGCAGCCGGCCGCTCTGCACGAAGTAGATATCCTGCCGGTCGTCGCCATCGTAGTCGAACACGCAAAGACCCGATCCGAGCGTCTCCACCATGTACTTGCTTCCGGTGGCGCCGTTGACGTGACGGAAGGTGATCCCCGAGGCGCCGGTCGCGTCCTCGAAGGTGACGAATGCGGCGGGTGGCGGAGGCACCGTCGCCGGGGTGGGCGAAGATCCCCCGGTCGGCGCGGGTGCGGTCGGTGCGGGGGCGGTCGGCGTCTCGGCCGGACCGCCGCAGGCGATCAGCAGGAAGACGAGAGCGCCGGGCAACCGCCCGCGGCCGACGCCCGCCCTGCCCGCCGGTGGCGGCGGCGCGCCGGCGCTCAAGGGACCTCTCCCGGGCCAGGAACGGGGAACGACGCCCCGGCCTCGGCGAAGCGCGCCTGCAGCTCCCTGAAGCGCTGCATCTCCCGGTTGTAAAGCTCCTCTTCACCCCGCGCCTGATGCAGACCGGCGCGAACGTAGTGCGGTTCGGGATCCTCGGGATTGAGAGCGCTGGCCTGCTCCAGCGCCTCGAACGCCTCGTCGAGCCGGCCCTCGAGGGCGTGCAGGCGGCCGATTTCGGTGTGGGCCCGCGCCTCGAGCGGGTCGAGGCGGAGGCAGTTCCGCAGCGCCTCGAGCGCCTCGTCGTAATGCTGCAGCGCGATCAGGGTCGCGCCGATGTGCAGGTGCACTTGGGGATCGTCCGGGGTCTGGCGCGCGACCGACCGGAAGGTCGCGAGCGCCTCGGCGTAATCACCCCTCGCGAACGCAGCGACGGCGGCCCGGCGGGGAACGCGCACGCGATCCTCCACCCGCCGCAGCGCCAGCGCCTCGCGATGCGCCTGACGCACCCGCTCCGCCTCCTCCACGTTGCCCCGCCTCATCTCGATCGTGACCAGCCGGCTGAGCGCGGCGAGGTGATCCGGTTCGAGGTCGAGGGCGCGACGCAACCGACCGGCCGCCTCGTCGAGCGCGCCACGCTCCTGGAGGCAGCGCGCCAGGACGACGTGCGCCTCCGCCCTGCCGGCATCCCGCGCGATCGCCTCCCGGGCGATCGGTTCGGCCTCCTGGTAGCGTCCCAGGCGCGTCAGCAACCGCGCTTCCTCGATCAGCCCGGGAAGAGGACGCGGGTCGCGACGCCGCGCTGCACGGATCGCCTGCAGCGCCTCCTCATCGCGGCCGGTGTCGGTCAGCACCCTGGCGAGATAATACCAGGCGCCGAACGAGGAGGGGGAGTCGGCGGTGACCCGCCGCAGCAGCGTTTCGGCCTCGGCCGGACGATCGGAGAGCGCGTAGATCGCGCCGAGCGCCTCGAGCAGGCGGCGATCCTCGGGCGCCGCCTCGAGCGCCGCCTGCAGGTGCGGCTCGGCCGCGCTGAGCTGTCCCTGGCGAAACAGGCGCAGACCCTCCTGCATCGGGTCGCCGGCCAGCCGGGCCTGCGCCCCGGGCGACGCCGTGGCGGCGGCCTCTTCCCCGCCCGGCCCGGGAGTCCCCCGCGCGCACGCCGCCAGCAGGAGGACGGTGCCGATCACCAACAGCCAGCCGGAGTGAAATCGCAGGGCACAGGCCTCGTCACGCACCGAATCATCTTATACTGCCCGGGCCCGCGGGCGTCACGGTGGCCGCCCCCCGGCGCCGGCCCGCAGCCGGGGAGGATCTTCTGGAATCAATCAAGGACGCGATCCGCGCCGCGCTCAGCCGGCTGCTTCAGGAACGGTACGGGGAAGCTCCCGAGCGCATCGTCGTGGAATACCCGCCGCAGCCGGGGCTCGGCGACCTCTCCTCGCCGGTGGCGTTCGAGATGGCGCGGCGGCTGCGGCGCGCCCCGCGCGCCATCGCCCAGGAGCTGGCGGCGGCCTTTCCATCGCTCGACGGGGTGGCGCGGGTCGACACGGCCGGCGCCGGTTACCTCAATGTGCACCTCGATCGCGGCACCGCCGTGCGCGCCCTGGCGCGCCAGATGGCGGTCGCGGTCCCGTCCGGCAGCGGCGAGGCGATCATCGTCGAGCACACCAACATCAACCCCAACAAGGCGGCCCACATCGGCCATCTGCGGAACGCCGTGCTGGGGGATACCCTCGCCCGCGCCCTGCGCTTCCTCGGACACCGGGTCGAGGTGCAGAACTATATCGACGACACCGGCGTCCAGGTCGCCGACGTGGTGATCGGGTTCAGGGAGATTCTCGGATACGATCTCGAACAGATCCGGTCGATCAGGGAACCGCTCGATCGATTCTGCTGGGACCTCTACGCCCGGGTCGGCGCATGGTACGCGGAGCGACCGGAACGGAAGGAGCTGCGGCCGCGCGCCCTGCAGGATCTCGAGGGCGGGAGGGGTGAGAACGCTGCCATCGCCTCCTACCTCGCCCGTCGTATGGCACAGTGCCACCTCGACACCATGGCGCGCATCGGGGTGCGTTACGACCTGCTCCCCTGGGAAGGGGACATTCTCAGTCTGCGCTTCTGGGAAACGGCGTTCTCTCTCCTCAAGAACAAGGGGGCGATCCACCGGATCGAGGGGGGGGAGCGGTCCGGCTGCTGGGTGATGAGCCTGCAGGGCGCCCGGTTCGCAGATCTGAAGGAGTCCGAGAAGATCATCGTGCGCAGCAACGGCACGGTGACCTACGTCGGCAAGGACATCGCCTACCAGTTGTGGAAGTTCGGGCTGCTCGACAACGATTTCCGCTACGCCCCGTTCCGTGACGAGGCCGGCGGCCACACCGTCTGGTCGACCACCCGGGACGAGGGCGCCGCCACGCATCCGCCGTTCGGCAAGGCGCGGCGCGTCTACAACGTCATCGATGTGCGGCAGAGTCACCTGCAGGCGATCGTGGCGGAGGGGCTCAGGGCCCTCGGCTACGAAGAGCAGGCGGAGCGGTCGGTGCACTTTGCCTACGAGATGGTCGCCCTGACCCCGGCCAGCGCGGAGCGCCTGGGGATCACCCTGTCGGAGAAGGATCGCGGGCGGGCCTACATCGTCATGGCCGGACGCAAGGGGCTCGGGATCAAGGCGGACGATCTGCTCGACACCCTCGAGGCGCAGGGCCTGCGGGAGGTCCGCTCGCGGCACGCCGATCTCGCCACCGAGGAAGCCGCCGCGGTGGCGCACTCGATCGCGGTCGGCGCACTGCGCTACTTCATGATCCGCTTCAGCCGCAACACGGTTCTGGCGTTCGACTTCGACGAGGCGCTGGCGTTTGAGGGGGAGACGGGACCCTACCTGCAATACTCGGTGGTGCGCGCCGCCGGGATCTTCGAGAAGATGGCGGCCGCGGGGGGCCCCGGCCAGGCGGAGGCCGCCCGGCTCGCGCCGGAGACGTCCTTCGATCTGCCGGAGGGGGAGGCGGCGGAGGATCACTGGGAACTGGTCACCCTGATCGCCCGTCTGCCGGAAACGGCAGCGCTCGCCGTCGGCAACCTCGAGCTTTCCTACCTCGCCAAGTACGCTTTCACGCTGGCCCAGCGCTTCAACTCGTTCTACCACAAGTACCCGGTCATGAAGGAAAGCGACCCGCGCTGGAAAGAGGCGCGCATCGTCCTCACCTGGCTGTTCATGACCCGCATGCGCCAGACCCTCGAGCTGATCGGCATCCCGATTCCACCGCGCATGTAGGGGCCTGTCCCGGTCTTCCGCCGGGCGGCGCGCATCGGTCCTCCCTCGGGCCGCGCGTATGCGCCGCGCGCGTCACAGGCAAGGCGGGCGGAGGAGGCGATGGCCCTCCGGTCGTCGCCCAGGCGCTGTGCTATCATGATCTTTCACCCTAGATGTGCGGGTGATCATCCGAGGGCTCATGCGACAGGCCGGAACAGAGCGATCCGCGACGCGGCGGGCCGGACGCGGGCTCCGGCCGGCGCTTCTGTGTCTGCTCGCCGCCGTGTTCACCGGCCCGCCGGCTCTCGCCCAGGACATTCTGCCGTTCACCGAGATCAAACCGGGCATGACCGGCGTCGGACGCACCGTGTTCCACGGCACCACGATCGAGGAATTCGGGGTCGAGGTGATCGGGATCCTGGAGAACATCGCCCCGCGGCGCAATCTGATTCTCGTGCGCCTGTCGGGCGGACCGCTGGAGACCACCGGGGTGATGAGCGGCATGAGCGGCAGCCCGGTTTACTTCGGCAACCGCCTGGCAGGGGCGGTCGCCTACACCTGGGGCTTCGCCAAGGAGCCGCTCGCCGGAGTCACACCGATCCAGGAGATGCTCTCCATCGAGCGGAAGGAGGGTCCGGCCTCCGGCTCGCGCACCAGCGGCTTCCCGCCGCCCGGCGCCGGCGCTTCCGGTCTCGGCCTGCTGCGCGATCCGGCGCTTCTGCCGGCACACTTCGCCGGCTACTTCGAGGCCTCGTCGCCCGCCAGGGGGCCGTCACTGCTGAATCCGATCGGCACGCCGCTGGTCTTCTCCGGCTTTCCGGCCGCCGTCATCGACATGCTGCGCGCACCGCTCACTCCCGCCGGACTGCTGCCGGTGCAGGGGGGATCACGCGGGCGCACGAACGGCCAGGGCGCGGCCGGCATCGTCCCGGGAGCCGGGGTCGGAATCGGACTGGTCCGCGGCGACGTCGAGATCGCCGCCATCTGCACCGTCACCCACCGCGAGGGCGATCGCGTTCTCGCCTGCGGTCATCCCCTGCTCAACCTCGGCCCGACCGAATACGTCATGACGACCGCGTCGGTCCAGGGCCTGTTCCCCTCGCTTCAGGAGTCGTTCAAGTTCGCCACCGCCGGCGAGGATGTCGGAGTGTTCCGGCAGGATCGCGCCACCGGCGTGTTCGGCTATGTGCACAAGAAGCCGCGCATGATCCCGGTGCGGCTCGAACTGCAGCCGGAGCGCGGCCGCTCCCGGCGTTACGCGTTCGATATCGTCGAGGATCCGTTCCTCGCCCCGTTCCTTCTGTACGCGGCCCTCAACGGCATTCTGAGCAGCGAGGAGCGCGACTACGGAGACGTCACCATCGCCTACAAGAACGGCTCGACCATCCGGGTGGCGGGCGAGGAGGAGATCTCCCTGCACAACCTGTTCTCCGGCGAGATGGCCCGGATCTATGCCTCCGGCACGGTCGCCTACCTGACCCAGTTGCTGCTCAACAGCGAGTACCGCCCGATCCACATCGAGGGGATCAACTTGATCCTCGGCTACGAGGATCGCCGGCGGACGGCGCGGCTCGAGCGGGCCTGGCTCAGCCGTGACCGCGCGCGCGCCGGCGAGACGGTGCGTCTGTCGGCCACCATCCGTCCTTTCCGCGGACCTGAGGTCACCCGCCACGTCGACATCGCGATTCCGAGCGAGGTGCCGCCCGGCAAGCTCTATCTTCAGGTTGGAGACGGCGTCGCTCTCGCCCGGGCGGAACGCGAAGAGGAGGACAACTTCGTCCCCAGGGATCTGGGCCAGCTCATCTGGCTGATCAATCATCTACGCAGCAGCAACACGATCTATGCGGTGCTGACCCGCGGCGACAACGGCATCCTGTTTCAGGGAGAGCGGTTGCCGAATCTCCCTCCCTCCGTCGCCCAGGTCATGGTCCGCCCGCAGACGCGCAGCAACTATCTGAGACTCTGGTACCGCGGCATCGCCGAGGAGGCGATCGAGACCGACTACGCCCTGGAAGGCTACAAACTGCTGTCGATTGAAGTGGAGGAGTGAGGTGCTGCCGAGTCGATCGCTGCTCGTCCTGATCCTGCTGCCGGTTGGCGGCATCTCTCCCGCCGGTGCGGTCGCGCCGATCCTCTGGACCATGCAGACCCCGGGGGAGTTCGAACCGGGCAAGCTGGACGGCATCGCCGTCGGCCCGCGGGGCGATCTGGCGCTGACCCCCGATCTGAAGCTTCTCAACGTGCCGGCGTTCGACCGTACGACGGAGCCGTTCCTGTGGTCCCAGGCGGTCGATTCGAAAGGGACGCTCTATGTCGGGGGGGGGATCAGCGGCGGAGTCTATCGGATTCCGGGAGGTGGAACGGGATCGCTCTACTACGACACCGGCGACCTGGCGGTGCACGCCCTGGCGATCGATCGCTCCGATGTCCTCTACGCGGGAACCTCTCCTCAGGGCCGCGTCTACCGCATCACCGGGGAGGGCAAAGGAGAGGTCTACTACGATCCGGAGGATCGCTACATCTGGTCGATGGTGGCGATCGACAAGGGAGAACTCTACGTGGCGACCGGCGAACGGGGGATCATCTACAAGGTCCTCGGCAAGGGGAAGGGAACGATCTTCTTCGACAGCGAGGAATTCCACGTCGTCTCGCTCGCTGTCGACGGCGCCGGCAACCTGCTCGCCGGCACCGACGGCAAAGGGCTCCTCTACCGTATCGATCCGGCCGGCAAGGTGAGCGTTCTGCACGACTCGCCCCTGCGTGAGATCAACGTCATCGCCACCGACGGAAGGGGCACTGTCTACGCGGCCGCCATCGGCTTCGAGGGGGAGCCGGCGCTGCCGCCGCTCGACCGCCGGCGGCAGGCAACGCCCGGGCAGGGACGAAGCCCGGCGGTGGTCGCGACCCAGGCCCCGGTTCCGGTCCCCGGTCTCGACTCGAGGACGACGGAGACCATCACCGTCACCGCTTCAGCGAACGGCACCTTTCTGAACGGAGCTCTGCTGCCGAAGAGCGAGGTCTATCGCATCTCTGCGGACGGCACGGTCGTCGTCCTCTGGTCGTCGCAGACCGAAGTGGTCTACGCCCTCGCTCTCGATGCGGCGGGGCGGCCGCTGATCGGCACCGGCGAGCCGGGGCGGATCCGGGCGCTCGGGGAACCGCAGGAAAGCACCCTGCTCGCCCGGCTGCCGCAATCGCAGGTGACGTCGCTGGTGGCCGCGCCCGGCCGGCGGCTGTTCGTGGCGAGCAGTAATGTCGGCCGCGTTTACCTCCTCGACGCGGCGGCCGGTGAATCGGGCACCTACATCTCCCCTCCCCGCGACGCCCGGACCAGGGCCCGGTGGGGACGGATTTCGTGGCGGGCGAGCCTGCCGGCGGGGGCCCGGGTGGAGATCGCCACCCGGTCGGGGAACAGCGCCGTTCCGGACGCGACCTGGAGCCGGTGGTCGGCCGCCTACAGCAATGCCGCCGGCAGCACGGTCGTCAGCCCCCCGGCCCGCTTCCTGCAGTGGCAGGCACGCCTGGTGCGGCCGCCGAATGGCGACGGCCCGACCCTGCACGCCGTCTCGGTCGCCTACCTGCAGTCCAATCTGCCGCCGATCCTCAAGCGGCTGGAGATTCAGCCCCCCGGCGTGGTGCGCGAGCGACTCCCGTACGTCCCGGAAGTCAATCCGGCCGATCTGGCCTTCACCGGCATCACGGTCGGCTCCGACGGCGCCCCCGCCTCCGAGCATGCCACCCTGGCGCAGAAGAAGATCTACGTGCGGGGCATGCGATCGGCGGAATGGGAGGCGGAGGATCCGAACCGCGACGTCCTCGCCTACGATCTCTTCTTCCGCGGTGACGAGGAGACGGCGTGGAAGCCGCTGGCGCGCGGCCTGCGCAAGCGCTACTTCGCCTTCGACTCGATGCAGCTTCCGGACGGGCTCTACCGCCTGCGCCTGGTGGCAAGCGACCGTCCGTCGAACCCGGGCGAGGGCGCCGCCAGCGTCGCGCTGGAGAGCGTGGCGTTCCTGGTCGACAACACGCCGCCGTCGGTCAGGGTGGCGGTCGGCCAGGCCTCCCGAGGCTCCACCATCGTGCTCGAGGCGAGCGCCAGCGATACCGTGGGACCGATCGCGCGCGCCGAGTACTCGCTCGATGCCACCGGCTGGGTGCCGGTGCAGCCGGCGGACGGGGTGAGCGATTCGGGCTCCGAATCGTACACGTTCACCGTCAGGCCGTCACGACCGGGTGAGCATACGGTGATCCTGAAGGTCATCGACCTGCTGGGGAACACCGGCGCGGGGAAGGCGACCTTCACCTCCAAATAGGTCCACTCCATGCGGCGGATCCTGCGCACCGCCAGCACGACGCTTCTGGCCCTGGCGCTCGGCTGCGGCCCGCTCACGGTCGATCCCGAGGGCCGTGAGCGCTCGCGCTTCGTCTACCCGATGCGCATCGAGCCGGCGACCCTCAGCTTCGTCAGTCTCGACGCCTACGCCGTTCGCGTGATGCGCCTCGTCGGAGACGGACTGGTCGATCACGACGAAAACCTCGAGGTGGTGCCGCGGCTGGCGCGCGACTGGGAGTTCTCCTCCGACGGCCGCGTCCTGACCTTCCACCTGCGCCCCGGCGTCCGCTTCCACGACGGCACGCCGCTCACCAGCGCCGATGTCGTCTTCACCTACGAACGCATTCTCGATCCGGAATGTCACGCCGTCGGCCGGCTCGACGCCTTCCTGCCGGTGGAGCGGGTGGAGGCGCCCGATCCGCTCTCCGTGCGCGTGACCTACCGCGATCCATACGCCCCCGCGCTGCGCGCCTGGGAGGTTGCGGTTATGCCGCGCCATCTCTACGGGGAGGCGGGATGCGCCGGCTCCCCGCTCAACCGGGCGCCGGTCGGCAGCGGCCCGTATCGCTTTCTCTCCTGGGAGGCCGGTCAGCGGATCGTCCTCGAGGCCAACCCCAACTACTGGGGCGGCGCGCCTGACATCGACCGCTTCGTCTTCCAGATCATCCCGAGCCAGGAGACGAAATTGCAGGCTCTGCTGGCCGGCGAGATCGATTACAGCCGTCTCACCCCCGAACAGTGGGAGGCGCACGGCCGCCGGCCGGCCTTCGCGAACCGGTTTCGGACGCTGCGCTACACGCCGTTGTTCCACTATTACATCGCCTGGCGGGGGGACGGCTCGAACCCGTTCTTCGCCGATCCGGCGGTGCGCCGCGCCCTGACCCTGGCGCTCGATCGCGAGGGGTACGTCCGCTCGGTGCTGCGCGGTCTGGGAGAGGTCGCCTCGTCGCCGTTTCATCCCGGGGTGGCGGGCGCCGGAGAGCCGCTCCCGCCCCTGCCCCACGACCCCGCCGCCGCGGCCGCTCTCCTCGACGGCGCCGGGTGGCGCATTGATCCGGAGTCCGGCCTGCGCACCAGGAACGGCGTGCCGTTCCGCTTCACCCTCCTGGTCTACACCGAGGGGCGCGATCACGTGCAGTTCTCCCAGGTGGCGCAGGAAAATCTGCGCCAGCTCGGCATCGACATGAGCATTCAGCGCCTCGACTGGCAGGCGCTGCTCACCCGCCTGCGCGGCGGCGCATTCGAGGCGGCGCTGTCGGGGGTGGAGCCGGGACTCGACCCCGACGCGGTGTACGGAATGCTCCATTCGTCGCAGATCGACGGCGGCCAGAACTACGCCGCCTTCCGTGACGACCTGGTCGATCGACTACTCGAAGAGGGACGACGGACCCTCGACCCGTCGGCACGGGAGTCGCTCTACCGGCGCATTGCCGCGCGCGTGGGGGCGCAGGAGCCGTACTCCTTCCTCTTCTATCCGGCCATCGAGGGAGCGCTGGCGCGCCGCGTCGAGGGCGTGAAGCCCTCGCCGCAGGGCATCCTCGGGTGGTACCCGGGGGCCGGCGGCTTCCGCATCGCCGCGGACGGGTCGTGATGCGGGCCTACCTGCTGCGCCGGCTGCTGGCGACCCTGCCGACCCTGATCGGGATCAGCATCGTCTCGTTTCTGATCCTCAACCTGATCCCGGCCGATCCGATCCTCACCTGGTCGATCGGTGGCGTCCAACCCTCCGCCGAGGCGCTGGAGCGTCTGCGTGCCGAGCTGGGCGCCGACCGCGGCCCGGTGGCCCGCTACGCGGAATGGTCGCTCGGTCTGCTGCGGGGCGATCTCGGCCATTCACTGCGCGACGGCCGGCCGGTCGGCGCGGTGATCGCCGAGGCCCTCCCCTGGAGCTTCCTGCTGAACCTCTGCGCCCTGCTGGTCATCTATGGTCTGGCGGTGCCGTACGGTCTGCTCGGCAGCGCCGCGCCCGGCTCCCCCGTCGATCGGCTGGGCGGGTGGCTGCTGATCGGTCTGTACGCCCTCCCTTCCTTTGCGGCGGCCCTCCTGCTGCAGCAACTGTTCGCCGTCCGCCTCGGCGTCCTGCCGTTGCATGGCGCCACCACCCTGGTCGCGGGGGACGCTTTTCCCGGCCGGGCGGTCGATCTCCTTCGTCATCTGGTCCTGCCGACCATCTGCCTGGCGCTTTCCGGCTGGGCCTTCGTGGCCCGCTACTCGCGGGCGGCGTTTCGTTCGGTCCTCGGCCGGGAATTCCTGTCGGTGGCACGCGCCAAGGGGCTCTCGCCGCTGCGCGCCTCAGGTCATGTCGCCGCCAATGCGGCGATCCCGCTCGCCACCCTGCTCGGCGCCGTGATTCCCGGACTGGTCGGAGGGAGCGTCATCGTCGAGCAGGTCTTTTCGTGGCCCGGGATCGGACGTCTCTACATCGGCGCGGTGCAGGCGCGCGATTATCCGGTGGTCCTCGGCCTGACGCTCCTCTCCGCCATCGCCGTGCTCGCCGGCCAGCTCCTCGTCGACTTTCTCTACCTGGCGATCGATCCCAGAGTTCGCCAGCGCCTCACCCGGTCCTCCGCCGATGCCTGATCGCGCCACGGCCACGGCGCAGCGCCCCCTCTGGCCGGCGCTCGCGCTGCTGGCGGCGTTTTGCGCCATCGGCTTCTTCGCCCCCCTGATCGCCAACGATCAGCCGCTCCTGGCGCGGGTCGACGGACGCCTGCGGGCCCCGGCGCTGGCCGGCCTGCCGCTCGTCGGCGGCCTGTTCGCGGGCCACGATCTGGAGACGCTGCGCGGGCGCACCCCGCCCCCCACGGTCGAGACGCTGCTCCGGACTCCCGTGCCGTACTCCTACCGCGGCATCTTCCTCGACCGGGCTCTTAGCCGTCCGGATCGCGTCCACCTGCTCGGCACCGACGCGCTCGGACGCGACCTGCTGGCGCGGATGATCCACGGGACGCGCCCCTCCCTCCTGGTCGGGCTCGGGGCGACGCTGCTCGCCCTTCTTCTGGGGGGACTGCTCGGGGCGATCGCCGGCCTGCGCGGCGTCTTGATCGATCTGGTCGTTCTGCGCGTGGTGGAGGTTCTGACCTGCTTCCCACCCTTCATCCTGAC
>CBDUYA010000071.1:0-11322 GCA_965371335.1 uncultured bacterium
ACGCTGCTGCGCAGCCGCCCGCTGCGGCCCCGGCCGGAACCGACTCTCCGACACCGGCAGGCTCCAGCCAGAGCTAACGGCGGTCGCGGTCTCCCGTGGAAATCCTGGCTCGTCTGGAGGACATCGAGAAGCGCTACGAGCAGCTCAGCAGCGCGCTGAGCGACCCGCAGCTCGTTGCCGACCAGGAGCGTTACCGGGAAACAACCCGCGCCTACGCCGAGGTCGAGAAACTCGTTCTGAAATTCCGCGAATATCAGGGCGTCGTGCGGCAGATCGCCGAGTCCAAAGCGCTCCTCGAAGATGAGGAGATGAAGGCGATGGCGCGGGAGGAGCTCGACTCTCTGCAGGGCCGCCGTGACGGGCTGCTGGCCGAGCTGCGCAACCTGCTCCTGCCGAAGGACCCCAACGACGAACGCAACGCCATCCTCGAGATCCGCGCCGGCACCGGCGGAGTGGAGGCGTCCTTGTTCGCTGCCGATCTGTTCCGCATGTACAGTCGCTATGCCGAGCGCCGGGGGTGGAAGGTCGAGGCGATGAGCCTGAGCAGCAGCGGCCTGGGCGGTGTGAAAGAAGTCATCGCGCTGCTCAGCGGACGCCAGGTTTACGGCCGCCTGAAGTACGAGAGCGGCGTACACCGCGTGCAGCGGGTGCCGGAGACCGAAGCATCGGGGCGCATCCATACATCCACCGCCACGGTCGCCATCCTGCCGGAGGCGGACGACGTGCAGATCGATATCGCCGAGAAAGATCTGCGGATCGACACCTTCTGTGCCAGCGGGCCGGGAGGGCAGGGGGTCAATACGACCTATTCGGCGATCCGTATCACCCACAACCCGACCGGGCTGGTGGTGCAGTGCCAGGACGAACGCTCGCAGCACAAGAACAAGGCGCGAGCGATGAAGGTGCTCCGTTCCCGTCTCTACGACCTGGAGATCCAGAAGCAGCAGGAGGCGATCACGCAGAACCGCCGCAGCCAGGTGGGGACGGGCGAACGCTCGGAGAAAATACGCACCTACAACTTCCCCCAGAATCGGATTACCGATCACCGGGTGAACCTCACCATGCACCGGCTTCCGGAACTGCTGGACGGCGAGCTCGATCCGCTGCTTGATCCGATCGCGGCCCACTTCCAGGCCGAGCGGCTCAAGGAAGAGGCGCAGACCTGAAATCCGACACGGCGGCCACTCTGCTGGACGAGGGGAGTGCGTGCCTGGAACGCGGCGGGATCGGTTCGCCCCGCCAGGACGCCGAGGTTCTCCTGGCGCACGTGCTCGACACCGAGAGAGCCCGCCTGCACGCGCATCCCGAGATTCCCGTCGCACCCGGCGACGCACGGCGCTTCCACGGGCTGATGGAACGGCGGGCGTCACACGAACCATTGCAGTATCTCACCGGGAAACAGGAATTCTGGTCGCTGGCCTTCCGGGTCACTCCCGCCGTGCTGATTCCACGCCCCGAGACTGAACTCGTGGTGGAGACCTTTCTCGCCCTCAACGGGCGGCCCGATCCCCGCGTCATCGATATCGGCACCGGCAGCGGATGCATTGCGGTGTGCGTGGCGCGGGAGGTGCCCGGAGCCGAGGTGCACGCCACCGACTGCTCGCCCGCGGCCCTGGAGGTGGCGCGCGGCAACGCCGCAGCGCACGGTGTGGCGGAGCGCATCCGCTTTGCGGCCGGCGACCTGTACGAACCGCTGATCGATCTCGATCGCGAAGGCCGGTTCGATTTCATCCTCTGCAACCCTCCGTACGTCGCCGCCGCGGAGCTTTCGACCCTGCAACGGGAAGTGCGCGATCACGAGCCTCTGATTGCATTGTCACCCGGAGATGACCCGCTGGCGGTGCACCGGCGGCTGGCGGACGGGGCGGCCCGCTATCTTCGCCGCGGCGGATTCCTGCTGGTCGAGATCGCCTGGTGCCAGGAAGAGGCCGTCCGCTCGCTCTACACCGATCGGCCGGATATTGAGATCCTCGAGGTGAAGGTCGATCTGGCTGGAATACCCCGCCTGGTTGTGGCCCGCGCGCGCGACCTCCCGGGTGGGGGAGAACGCTGAACCGTCGCGCGACGCTGTCCGGCGTTATACTGCCCCAATGGCAAAGCTCCTGCCGGTCGATGAGGCGCTCCGCCGGATTCTCGAGCTGTCCGCACCGCTCGGCACTGAAGAGATCCCCTTCGACCGGGCTCTCGGACGGGTTCTGCAGGAGGAGATCCGGGCGGCGCACGACTACCCCCTGTTCGATCGCTCCCTGATGGACGGTTACGCGGTCATCGCCGCCGACCTGGCGACGGTGCCGTGTACGCTGCAGGTCGTGCAGGACATTCCCGCTGGTGCCGATCCCCGGAGTCTTCTGTTGATCGTGCCGGGGACGGCCGCGCGCATCATGACCGGCGCGCCGCTCCCGCCGGGGGCCAATGCGGTTCTGATCGTCGAGGAAACCGAGGCGGTCGCCGGGGAGGGGGATGCCGTCCGCGCCCGCTCGGCGGTGCGCCCCGGTGCGAACCTGGCGCGCCGCGGGGACGATGTCGGCAAGGGAGAGCTGCTGCTCGCAGCCGGCGAATTCCTCGGCCCCGGTGAGATCGGGGTCCTGGCGGCGACCGGCCGGACGCGCGTCCGGGTCGGTCGGCGGCCACGCGTGGCGGTGCTCTCGTCCGGGGATGAGCTGATTGAGCCGCACCGCGAGCCGGTGCCGGTGTGCATTCGTAACAGCATCGGGCCTCTGCTGGCAGCCTTGACCCGGCGTGTCGGTGGCGAGGCCACCCCGCTTGGCATCGCGCCGGACGACGGGCCGGCCCTGCGTAAGGCGATCGAAAAGGGGCTCGGGCACGACGCGCTGCTGCTGTCGGGCGGAGTCTCGATGGGAATGCGCGATCTCGTCGGTGAGGCGTTGCAGTCGCTCGGGGTCGAGGTGCTGTTCGAGCGCGTCGCCATCAAGCCGGGCAAGCCGTTCACCTTCGGCCGCCGGGGAAGCGCCATGGTGTTTGCCTGTCCCGGGAACCCGGTGTCGAGCTATGTCATCTTCCAGGTTTTTATCCGTCCGGCGCTGCGGCGGTTGCTTGGGTTCCCGGGAGAGCCACCGGGGGAAAATCCAGGCACCACGACGGCCCCGGGGCCGGCGTCACATTGCATCGTGCGGGCGGAGTTGCAGGACGCGGTGCACCAGAAGCCCCGGCGCACCGGGTACTATCAGGCGCGCGTCCGCTGGGATGGCGCAAGGTACCGCGTGGCGGTGCTGCGCAGCAGCGGATCGGCCGATTTCGTCTCGTGCGCGCGCGGCAACGCGCTGGCGATCGTTCCGTCCGGCACCGCATCGGTGGAACGGGGGGAGATGATCGACGTTCTCCTGCTGGACGACGATCGGGATCGGTAGGCCGGTGGGGACCGCTATCGAGCGTGGAGTGAGACGATGGAACCGATCAGCCCGAGACTCAGACAGGTGTCACGGATCGTCGCGTTCGTCTTCGTGCTGGCGCTGCTGCTGGCGACCGCCTACTTCCTGGCGCCGACCGGCGGGTCCTTCCCCTGATGGTGATTCATCTGCCGGTGCCCGCGACGATCCTGTAACCGGCGACGGAAGGATGTGGTGGGTGTGATCCCCGCTCAGAGCCCGATGAGAGCCTTCAGGCCGGCCGCCACGGCCGGATCGACGCGGATCGGATTGTGTGAGGCCTCACCACCTCGGCGGGCCTGCCAGCGCCGGGTGGAGGCGCGTCTGTCGAGATGACCGGATCGTAACCGGCGGCGGCGCTGCCGCCTCGAGACGCCGCCTCTGCTAGACTACGCACCCCATGCCTCTCGATGCCGGTCGACAGCTCGGTCCGTATGAGATCATCGCTCCCCTCGGTGCGGGTGGGATGGGGGAGGTCTACAAGGCGCGTGACACCCGCCTCGATCGCACGGTCGCCATCAAGGTCCTGCCGGCGCATCTCTCCAGCCAACCGGATTTGAGGCAGCGTTTCGAGCGTGAAGCGCGCGCCGCGTCCAGCCTGAACCACCCGCATATCTGCACCCTTCATGACATTGGCAACCACGAGGGGATCGATTATCTCGTGCTCGAGTACCTCGAAGGGGAGACCCTCGCGCAGCGCCTCGAACGGGGCCCGCTCCCGGTCGATGAGGCCCTGCGCACCGCTGTGCAGATCGCCGACGCTCTCGACAAGGCGCATCGCCAGGGGCTGCTCCATCGCGATCTGAAGCCGGGAAACATCATGCTGACCAGGACGGGAGCGAAACTGCTCGATTTCGGCCTGGCGAAGAGCAATGCGGCTGCGGGGGCCGCGTCGCCAATGACGGCCGCCCCGACGATGACCAGCCCGTTGACTGCCGAGGGCGCCATCGTCGGCACCTTCCAGTACATGGCGCCCGAGCAGCTCGAAGGGGTGGAAGCGTCGGCCCGCAGCGACCTCTTCGCCTTCGGGGTGGTGCTCTACGAAATGTTTTCCGGCCGCCGGCCGTTCGAGGGGAAAACGCAGGCCAGCCTGGTCGCGGCGATTCTGAAAGAGGACGCACCATCGATCGTCACGCTGCAGCCGCTGCTCCCTCCCGGCCTCGATCGGCTGATTCGCTCCTGCCTGGAGAAGGATCCGGAGGATCGCCGCCAGTCGATGCACGATGTGCTGCTGGAATTGCGCTGGATCGGCGAAGGGAGATCGAAACCGGATATTCCAGCAACGGCCCGGGCTGGCCGCGGCGGCCGGGAGCGGCTGGCCTGGATGATCGCCGGCGTGGGATTGCTGGCCGCGGTCTCATTGCTCGTTCTACAGATGGTGCAGCCGTGGGCCGAGAGGCCCCGCCGGGTGCATGCGGCTCTTCTCCCGCCGGCCGATGCCGCTTTCGACTACCAGGGGGGGCCGATGGTGGTCGCGCCGAACGGCAGGATGATCGCCTTTGTCGCCCGTGGCAAGGGGGGCGGAAGGGCGCTCTGGCTGCGCGATCTGGAGAGGGCGGAGGGGCGGGTGCTGCCGGGGACCGAAGATGCATCGATGCCGTTCTGGTCACCCGACAGCCGATCGATCGCCTTCTTCGCGCAGGGAAAGTTGAAGCGGGTCTCGGCGTCGGGTGGAGCGCCCGACACCATCTGTGATGCTCCCGGCGGTCGCGGAGGCACGTGGAATCGCGAGGGGGTGATTCTGTTCAATCCCGATTGGCGGAGCGGTCTCGATCGGGTGTCGGCGGCGGGCGGCAAGCCGACCCCTGTCACCCGGCTGAAACCGGGAGAGTTCGTTCATCGCTACCCGGCGTTTCTTCCCGACGGCGAGCATTTTCTGTTCTCGGTGAGAAGCGGAGCTTCCGCGGCCAACGCGCTGATGGTCAGCTCAATCGAGGGCGCCGAGCCGAAGCTGTTGATCGGGATCAACTCCAACGCCATCTTTGTGGCGCCGGGCTTCATTCTCTACTGGCGGGATGATGCGCTGCGCGCCCAACCGTTCGACCCCGATCGACTGGAGCTGACCGGCGAGCCGGTCGTGGTGGGACATGGAATCCGGTTCGAGCCGGATGACGGTGCGGCTCTGTTCAGCGCCTCCGGCAACGGCCTGGTCGTTTACTACGGCGGAGGGAACGCGACCGACAAGTCGCGCCTCGTACTGCGAGGGCGGGACGGCATGGAGCTCGGCACGGTCGGCCCGCCCGGCAACTATTACGACCCGCGGCTGTCGCCCGATGGCCGCCGGGTGGCGGTCGACAATAGCGGGGTCGAGAACAACGGTGACCTCTGGATCTACGATCTCGCCCGCCCCACCGCGACGCGGCTCACCTTCGACCCGGGGGACGAATCGTGCCCAATCTGGTCACACATCGACGATCGGCTTGCCATCTGCAGCATGGTAGGGGGCGACGCATCGATTCAACTCCTCGACCTGACCGGCAGAACGAAGCAGGAACTGCTTCTCGGCACCGAGGCGCTGGAGCAGCCGTCGGATTGGTCGAGGGATGGCGAGTGGATGGTCTACACGCGCCGGGAATCGGTCGCGGCTTCGCAGACCGATATCTGGATCCTGTCGCTCGCCGACGGCAAGACGAGGCCGTTCGTCGATTCGCCTTTTGAGGAAGAACACGGGCAGATTTCGCCCGACGGCCGCTGGATCGCCTACTCGTTGGACGAATCGGGCTGGCCCGAGGTGTACGTCCAGCCGTTCCCGGATGGAGGACGTCAGTGGCAGGTGTCGACCGATGGCGGTGCAGCGCCGCGCTGGAGGGGGGACGGCGGCGAACTGTACTATGTCGCGCCGGATGACCGGGTGATGGCGGTCGCCATGGCGACTGGTCCCGGATTGCAGGCGGGAACGCCCGCCGCGCTGTTCCGCAGCAGAATCAGGTTTTCCCTCAACAACCAGTTCGACGTCACGGCCGACGGGCAGCGATTCCTGATCAACGAGGTCCTGGTCGATTCATCGCGCGAGCCGATGTCGCTGATCCTCAACTGGAACTCCACTCCCGGCCTGGAGCGGCCCTAACCCCGGCCCGCCACGACCTGATCATGTCCGCCGCTGCGAGCCATTGCGCTGCCTGACAGGCCCGCCGGCTTCGCTGCGGCCGGCGACGTCGCGCCGGCCGACCGCCGCCCGAGTGACAGGAGGGCGATGTAGAGGAAGCCTCCCTGGAACAGCAGCAGGAAGGGGAGTGCGGCGTAATGGCCGGCGCCGAGCGCCGCCACGACCGCGCCGGTGAAGTAGATCGCAATGGCCCATTCGGCGACGACGAGAGCCCGGCGCCGCCGGCCGCCGTAATGGGTGCCGCGCAAGGTGCCGCAGCGGCCGCGCAGATCGAACTTCGGCGTGCGGACGAAAGCGCACGGGCGGCCGCGCAGCGCGCCGACGACCGCCCCGGCATTGTTGAGGCTGAGGCCGATGCCGAGGCTCATCAGCAGCGGCAATGAAGTGATCGAACGGCGCCAGTCGGCGCGGGTCTCGCGCTGCGAGCAGAGGTAGAACGCCGAGATCGAGGCGGTCGACGCCAGAAAGAGCGGCGCTTCGATCAACAGCAGGAAGTCGAGGTCGAGGTCGCGCCGGATGCGCATGGCCGGGACCATGAGAAGAGCGAGGAACACCATCAGGACATAGGCGGAATTGTTGGTCAGGTGAAAGAATGCCTCCACTTTGGTCGACAGGGGAAGCGGGGCGCGCAACAGGCGCGGCAGCAGCTTCAACCCGGTTTCGACCGCTCCTCGTGTCCAGCGATGCTGTTGCGTCTTGAAGCCGTCGATATCGGCCGGCAGCTCGGCCGGTGCGACCACGTGCGCGGCGAACACGAACTGCCACCCGGCGAGCTGCGCCCGGTAAGAGAGGTCAAGATCTTCGGTGAGCGTGTCGGCCCTCCACCCTCCGGCCGAGGCGATGCACGATTTCCGCCAGATGCCGGCCGTGCCATTGAAGTTGAAGAAGCGGCCGGAGCGGTTGCGGGCCGCATGCTCGATGGTGAAATGACCATCGAGCAGGATCGACTGCAGACGGGTCAACAGGGAATAATCGCGATTGAGATGTCCCCAGCGGGCCTGCACCATGCCGATGCGCGGGTGATGGAAGTAGGGGATCAGCTCGAGGAGAAAACGGGAGCCGGGGACGAAATCGGCGTCGAAGATGGCAATGAACTCGCCCTTCGCCGTGTTGAGCCCGTAGGCAAGCGCCCCCGCCTTGAAGCCGCGACGGTGCCCGCGGCGGATGTGCGTCACGTCGTGTCCGCTGCGCCGCCATCGCGCGATTGCGCGGGCTGCCCGTTGGGTGGTTCCGTCGGTGGAATCATCGAGAAGCTGGATCTGCAGACGATCGCGCGGGTAGTCGAGACGACACGCGGCATCGATCAGGCGCTCCACGACGTAGATCTCGTTGTAGACCGGTAGTTGCACCGTGATGCGGGGCAACGCTCCCGATTGTAACGGCGGGAGCGCTGCGGTGCGGCAATGGCGATAATAGAGGTGGAGGAGGTAGGAGCGATGGCAACCGTAGACGGCGAGCAGGAGCAGCACGCCGAAATAAGCGCCGAGAATAATTCCTTCGAGAAGGCTCATCCGCGGTTGTCTCGCTCGTGGCTGGTCATGGTTCTCCTCGGCATGGCAATCGAGATCGGGCTGATCGGCCTCGTGCTGTCCCGGCCGCAACCGGGTGCGACCGCTTCGTTCCTCGCTCTCTTCGGTGCGATCTTCGTCTGCTACCTCATCGCCGTCCGCCGGGCCCCGGCGGCGGAGTCCGCCCCGGCGGCAGAGGGGATGCGGATCATCATGATCTTCGCGGTCCTGTTCCGTCTCACGCTGCTGCCCGCGGCGCCGGCACTCAGCACCGACATGGAGCGCTACCTGTGGGACGGCCGAGTGGTCGCGGCCGGCGGCAATCCCTACCTGTCTGCTCCCGCCGATCGCGAGCTCGTCGATTTGCGCGACGAGCGCTTCGACCGGCTCGAGCACAGGGAGGTGCGGACCATCTATCCTCCCCTGGCGCAGGCCCTGTTCGCGGCCGTCGCGGCAACCGGGGCCGGCCGGCCGGGACTGAAGATCATCCTGATTGCCTGCGATCTCCTGGTGATCATCCTGATCGGCCGACTGCTGGCGTTGCGCCGGCTGCCGCGATCGCGGGTTCTGGTCTACGCTTGGAACCCGCTGGCGGTAATCGAGGTCGCGTGGAGCGGCCACCTCGAACCGGCGGGAGCCGCCCTGATGCTCCTGGCAGCCGGAGCAATTATACAGAAAAGGGATCTGCGCGCCGTCGTGGCACTGACCGCCGCGTGTCTGGTGAAGCTCCTGCCGATCGTCCTCCTCGTGCCCTTCCGGCGGGCGATCCGTCCGCGCGCACTGCTGTTGATCCCGGCCATGGTGGGGTTCGCCTGCTGGCCGTTCCGGGACGCCGGTCCGGCGCTCGGCGCCGGGTTGCGCGAGTACGCCGCCACCTGGAGCGCGAACGAATCGCTGTTCGGGCTCATCCACGCCGCCATCGCCTGGCTCGATCCGACCGCGGCACTCAAGGGAGCGATCGCCGCGGTTCGTTCCACCATTCCGGCGACCGGATGGCTCGATCGACTGTACGATTATGTCTATCCGACGTACCTCGCACGCGCCGTCTGCGCCGCCTGCGTCGTCCTGATCGCGTGGGTCATCGATCGCAGGTCGCGGGATCCCCTGCGCAGCGCCTTCCTGCTCCTCGGCGCTATTCTGCTTTTCTCACCGACCCTGCATCCGTGGTACCTGCTCTGGATCCTCCCCTGGCTCTGTCTCTATCCTTCACGCCCGTGGCTGGCGCTGACCGGCCTGCTGGCGCTCAGCTACGTCAACCTCGGATTCTCGGGGGACGGGACCGAGCCGTATCCCTGGATCGGCTGGGCGGTCTATCTGCCGTTCTATGGGCTGCTGGCAGTGGAATGGCTTCGCCGGCCGGCGCGTTTGTCCGCAGGGACGCAGCCGTCGGCCGCGGGCGCCTCGGAAGCGGGTGATAAACTGGCCGGTGGAGAGGGGTCCCCTTGAAGAGTCTGCGAGCGGTCATCACCGGCCTCGGAGTGGTGTCGCCCTACGGCACCGGGGTGGAGGCTTTTCGCGCCGGAATCCGGGAGGGGCGGAGCGCCACGCGACGGGTCACCCTGTTCGATCCGGGCGATCTTCCCTGCCAGGTCGCCGCCGAAGTGCCGGACTTCGATCCGGCCGTCCACCTCCCCCGTGAAGAGCTTTCGCGGGTCGGGCGCATCGTGCCGCTGGCCCTGGCCGCCGCGCGGGAGGCGTTCGCCGCCGCGGGACTCGATCCCGGGACGTTCACCCCGCAGGAGCGTCAGGGTATCGGCGTGATTCTCGGCAGCGGCGCCGGAGCGATCGACTTCGCCGAGAGGCAGTACGAAGCGTACTACCGGGATGGGATTCACCGGGTCAATCCATTTGCCATCTCCTCGTCCGTCGTCGGGATGGTGAGCAGCGAGCTGAGCATCCGTCTCGGTCTCACCGGTCCCTCCCACGTGCTCAGCAACGGCTGCACCAGCAGCAGCGATGCCGTCGGCTACGCCCTGCACGCCGTGCAGCGCGGCGAGTACCCACTGCTCCTGACCGGCGGAGCGGACGCCTGCATTACGCGCGGCATGATGGAGGGTTTCTGCCGCATGCGCGCCGCGGTCACCGGCTGGAACGATCGGCCGGAGGCGGCTTCCCGGCCGTTCAATCGCGATCGCAACGGCTTCGTGCTGGGGGAAGGAGCGTACCTGCTGGTGCTGGAGGAATTCGGTCACGCGCGGGCCCGGGGCGCGCCGATTCTGGCCGAGGTCGCCGGCTACGCCGCCACCTGCGACGCCCATCATCGGGTCCACATGTCGAACGACGGTGCTGAATCGAGACGGGCGATGGAGCTCGCGCTGCAGGCGGCAGGCGCCTCGCCGCAGGAGGTCGACTACATCAATCTGCACGGCACTGCGACGCGCCAGAACGATCGGGTGGAGACTCTGGCGGTGAAGCAATTACTGGGCGAGAGGGCCCGGTCGGTGCCCACCTCCGCCACCAAATCGATGATCGGCCACCCGCAGGGCGCCTGCGGCGCCGCCGGCATCGCCGCCACGGTGATCGGAATGAACGGTCGGTTCCTGCCGCCGACGATCAACTATGTAGACCCCGACCCCGAGTGCGATCTCGACTACGTCCCCAATCACCCCCGTCCGGCCGACACCCGCCTGGCGGTCTGCAACTGCATCGGGTTCGGATCAAAGAATGCGGCCGTCGTGCTGCGGGCTGGACCAACGTGACCGGGAACGGGCGCTGCCGGGCCGCGACACGACGTCCGGTATGAACCGGCAGTCGCTCCTGTTCATCTGCCTGGTCGGGGCGGCGGCGGTGCTCGCGCTGGCCGAGCGCATCTACGCCCGGCGCAATGAGAAGCGGCTCTTGCGTGAGGGCGGCCGCGAGATCGCCCCGAGGGTCTATCGCATCATGGTGCCGGTCTATTCGGCAATCTTTCCGTTGAGCGTCATCGAACAGATCGCCCTGCAGAGGGACGCGCCGGCCGTGTGGATGGCCGCGATGATCGGGCTGTTCATGGCCGCCAAGTTGCTGAAGCTATGGGCGGTCCTGCACCTGCGTCGGGACTGGACGATGAAGGTCGTGGTGCCGGCCGACCTCCGCGTGGTCACCTCCGGGCCGTATCGCTTCATCCGTCACCCCAACTACGTCGCGGTGCTGGGCGAGGTCATCGCGCTGCCGCTGGCCGGCGGCGCGTGGATTACGGCTCTGGCCGGCGGGCTCGCCTTCCTGGCGCTGTTGCGGGCCAGGGTGCGCGCCGAAGAGGAGGCGCTGTTCGAGCATCCCGCCTACGCCGGCGCGATGGCGGACAAGGACCGCTTCCTGCCGCGGCGGGGAGGGCGCTGAGCGG
>CBDUYA010000072.1:0-11317 GCA_965371335.1 uncultured bacterium
ATGGTAGGTCCCCTCGGCCATCGACCTGGCCGTTTCCTGTCCGGCTCTCCCATCATAGTGCAAGCCGCCTTGACTGCGTTCGCACCAGAGGCACAATTCGAATGTTGAGAAGGATCGATGCCGCTACTGCACGGTGAACGGCAGGGAGAGCGCCTCGGCATCGGTGGCCGGCGCGCCGCCCCCGGGAATCCCCCCTTCTTCATCGAAGAGGTAGAGGAAGGTGTTGCCGGCGAGGTCCTCCAGCGCCGGGTTGGCGTAGATCGCGTAATCGCCCGGCGCCCACTCTTCCGACGGGGTGAAGGTCCAGCGGGTCTCGCCGCGCGACAGCGTCACCTCGCCCTCGATCGCGTTCCCCGCCACGTCCTCAACAATCACCCAGCGGAGCAGCAGGGCGTGGTCGAGCGGCTCGGGTAGATCGACCACCAGAGGCTCATGCCGGGCAGCCGGCGCGGTGATCCGCCAGTCGCGGTGATCGGGCGAGATGCGATCGGCGCGGCCGGCGAGGAACACCTTCTCGAATGGCGTCGCCAGCGGCTGGCCGTTCTCATCCTGCAGCTCTTCGTCGATTACCAGCTGGTACGACATCCCCTCACGCAGCGGCAGACCCTGCTCGGTGTTCGGCGCCACCCCCCGCTTGATCCGCCCCGGATGGAAGAACAGCGTCAGCCTGCGCCGCTCCGGGTCCCACAGCCCCTCCTCGATCTCGACGAACGGCAGCGACACCTCGGCGCCGCCCTCTTCGTAAAGATGAATGTGTTCGTGGATCGCCTGCTGGCCGATCGGCGCGGAAAAATGAACGTAGACGCGCAGCAGATTCTCCGGAACCAGGTCGCCGGAGGGGTAGACCGCCTCGACGATGGTGGTCGGGACGATCTCGGGGACCGGCATGGTGAAGGTTGCCCGGTGCACCGGTGTGCCGGCGCCGGCCTGCCCGCTCAGGCCGTCGAACAGCGGTCCGTCGAAGGCGCTCCCGTAGGTCATGCCCGGTGTGAAGGGAAAGAGCGGCCGGAAGCGGATCGCCTCCTCTTCGATGGTGTAGTCGCCGACCACCGGCTGCGGGGTATCGTCAGGCCCGGGGAGGCCGCCGGTATAAATCGGAAAGAGGCTGGCCCATTGCCAGTCGACCAGCGTTTCATCTTGGAACCGGGCAAGGGCGTTGCGCTGCAGGCCGACCAGCGACACCGTTCCGAACAACTCGCTCTCCGGATCGCTCGCCAGGCGGATGGCGGGAGGCGATGGACGGGACGCGGCCCCGGTGGCCACCCTGCGGCCGGCGCAGCCGGACGCCGTCGCGGCCAGAACAACCCCGGCCGCCAGCAGAGCCGGCAGCAGACGCGGTGAGCGATGCGTCAATGACCTCTAGAAGCGGCGGACCGGCAGAGAAATCAGATCGACCGTGCCGCCGGCCTGCCGCTGCAGCGCGACGATGAATTCGCCGTTCAGCCGATCCATCTGCAGGATACTCGAACCGGAGCGATATTCGTACTCCACACCGGCCAGGTAGCCCTCGACCTCGGTCGTGATCGAGCCCTTGAACGCCTCGATTTTCTTCGGGTCGACAATCATGAACGGCAGGTTGCTGTTGGCGATCAGCACCTGCTCTTTGCCGTTCTTTTCGTAGAGGACCATGTCGATCGGGTAGTTACCCGAGCCGAACTCGCCGACGGTGCGGCCCTTGACGTGCTGGCCGTCCTTCAGGTCGGCGGTCGGGAAGGTAACGAGCGGGGTGCAGAGATAGGCGGCGAGCAGATGATCGCGGCCGTTCAATCGGTACGGCAGGAAGGTGCGGATCGGCGCGTGCGTCTCGTACGCGCCGTGGGCGCCGTGATAGATCTCCAGAGTGGTGGCGGCTACGTCGGCGGTGAAGGGGTAGGGAATGCGCCACATGGTCGAGGCGAACTCCTCGTTCGACAGGCCGGCCACGTACAACGTGTCTCCGGCGAGAGCGATATCGGTGATGGTGTCGGCCCGCAGCTCAATCCCTTCCTTCCACTTGTGCTTCTTCCCCGTAGCGACCGGGTTTGGCAGGGAGGCTCTGGCGAAGGGGACGTCGTCGAGCGCAACCACGTCGATCGACTCGCCCGCGATGGTCAGCAGCACCTGGGCGTTGGCGATGTCGTTCGGCAGCACCCAGTTCGAGCTCCATTTCCCCCGGCCGCGCGATACGGACATGTAAATCTTTTGCGAGGTCGGATGGACCGCCATGTCGTGCACCATCGTTTCGGTGGCGCTGGTGCCGAGACGGGCGCCGATCTTCGCCTCGACATCCTTCAGACCGGCCGCCTCGCCCTTCTTCGCCAGGGCCTCGTTATCTCCCACGTCGACGGCGAACACGGCGCCTCCCCGGCCGTCGCCGATAAACAGCGTGCCGTCCTCACTAAAGGCGAGTACTCCCATCGACTTGATGTCCGGCTTGCCGCGCGTCATTCCGTCCTGGCCCGCCGCCTGTGCCGGCGCGCCCGCCGCTGCGGCCAGGACGATCAGGCCCGGAGCCAGCAGCGCCGCAGTCAACGATCGTTTCATTTTGGTGAATCTGGTCATGAACATGCCCTCCCATCATCAAGGAAGCCATAAAGATACTCCGCCGCCGACCTTCGCAGTGTAAAAAATTGTAATCACTGCCACTCACCTGGCGAATGATCGATGTATAGCCCATCGGATCACCCCGCGGTGGGGCCCTTTGACCCGCGGCGCGGCGACAGGGGCCGTTGTACCGGCGGCCCACGCGTGCGAGAAGGTGCTGCACCGCGGGCGTGGTCCGCCCCACCACCCCCATTCCCACCCCACGCTCCGCTTGACGGCGGAGTCCTGCTTGGTTACTCTGGATGCAGCATAACCCCTCATCGCCCGCGATGCCGCGCCGATTAAGGAGTTTTCGTGCCACTCGGCGGGCTCGTGACGGGATGATCGAGGAGTTCCGGCCGCCCGGGGGGAATCATGAGCGAGCAGGAAACGAGGGATCTCCCTTCTGGAGGATCCGGCGCGCCCGGCGACGGCGCCGCTGGCCGCACCGGTGGTCCGGGTCGTCCCTTGCGCAAGATCGGTCGCTACACCATCAAGAGAGTGATCGCCTCCGGCGGAATGGGGACGGTATACGAGGCGGTGCAGGATCGGCCGCGCCGCTCGGTCGCCCTCAAGACGATGAGCCACTCGGTGACTTCTCCGTCGGCCCTGCGCCGGTTCGAGTACGAGGCGCAGCTCCTCGCCCGCCTGCGCCATCCCTGCATCGCCCAAATCTACGAAGCGGGAACACACGACCAAGGCGGCACCACCGTGCCGTTCTTCGCCATGGAGTACATTCCCAACGCCAAACCGATCACCGAGTACGCCGAGGCGAAGAAGATGTCGTCGCGCCGGCGGCTCGAGCTGTTTGCCAAGGTGTGCGACGCTATCCACCACGGCCACCAGAAGGGGATCATCCATCGCGACCTGAAGCCGATGAACATTCTGGTCGACTCGAGCGGCCAGCCGCGCATCATCGACTTCGGCGTGGCGCGGGCGATCGACTCCGACATGGCCGGGACAACGCAGCAGACCAACGTCGGCCAGCTGGTCGGAACGGTGCAGTACATGAGCCCCGAGCAGTGCGACGCCGATCCGAACGACCTCGACACCCGAAGCGATGTCTATGCCCTCGGCATGGTCCTCTACGAGTTGCTCTCCGGCAGCCTGCCGTACGATGTCAGCACCGTGTCGATCTGCGAGGCGGCGCGGCTCATCCGCGAAGCCGATCCGCAGAGTCTGCGGATGAAGGACCCGGCACTGCGCGGCGAGGTCGAGACGATCGTCGACAAGGCGCTCGCCAAGGATCGCGAGCGCCGCTATCAATCGGCCTTCGGCCTGGCGCAGGACATCAGGCGCTACCTCGCCGGCGAGGCGATCGCGGCGCGGCCGCCCAGCTTCCTCTACCAGGTGCAGGTGTTCGCGCGGCGCAACAGGACGCTGTTCGGGGCCGTGGCGGCGGTCTTCGTGGTCCTGGTCGCCGGCATCATCGTCAGCACCTCGATGTACCGCACTGCGCAAAGTGAACGGCAGCGCGCCGAGTCGGAATCGGCGAAGGCGCTCACCACGCTCGACTTCCTGCAAAGCATGCTGTGGACCGCCGACCCGAACAGCATGGGGCCCGAGGTGCGTCTGGTCGATCTTCTCAACCGCTACTCGACCCTGATGCCGCACCTGGAGGATGAACCGGAGATCGAAGCGGCGGTGCGCACCACCTTCGGGCTGGGGTACCAGGAGCTGGGGCTGTTCGACGAGGCCGAGCCGCATCTGGTCAGAGCGCTCGACCTGCGCGAAGATCTGCTTGGGCCGGAGCACCCCGATACGCTCACCTCGATGTACCACCTCGCCGGGCTGTATCACGACCAGCGGCAGCTGGACAAGGTGGAGCCGTTGACGCTGCGCGCCTACGAGCTGCGCCAGCAGGTGCTGGGTAAGACCCATCCCGACACGCTCGAATCGATGAGCGAGCTTGCCTGGCTGCGGCAGGACCAGGGTCGTTTCGCCGAGGCGGAGCAGCTGAAGCGCCAGGTGGTGAAGATGCGCCGCGACCTGTTCGGAGAGGACGACCCCGGTACTCGGGACGCGGTGGCCGACCTCGCCCATACCCTCGTTGTGCAGGGGAATCTCGCCGAGGCGGAGCGACTCTTCGAGCACCGTGGCGCGCCGGACGATTTCCGCATCGAGGCCTGGTTCCAGGGGGAGGGAATGGTCGATCTGGCCGGCGATGAGGCGACGGTGATCCTGTTCTGGGAGGTTTGGTGCCCCTTCTGCCAGCACCAGGTGCCCCGCCTGCAGGAGATGTACACCCGCTACCGGGAGCGCGGCCTGCAGATTGTCGGTCTGACCGAGCAGCGGCTCGACACGTCGGCCGACAAGGTGCGCGCATACATCGACAGCCGCAATCTCACCTACCCGGTCGCCCGGGCGACCGCCGAGACGCGGGAATACTTCGACCTGCCCTACATACCGAGCGTGGCGCTGATCAAGAAGGGCCGGATCGTCTGGTGCGGGAGCGCCGACCGCGTCTCGGATGCCCTGCTCGACGGCCTGATCGAGGGCCGCGGCGCCGGGAAGCCTGCGGAGCGCGCCGCCCTCGACGGACGGTCCTGAGCGCACCCCATTTCATGGGAGCCTGGCGCTCCGCTCCCGCTTCCGCTCAGAACCGCGACGACGCCAGCGTCACGTCGGCGTCGGCCCACGCCTTCTTGAAGCGCGCCTCCACTTCGGCCGCCTCGTCCGTCCGCCCCTGCGCCTTCAGCGCCTGCCACACGCCGTACAGGGCGAAGCCATTGTCGCGGTTCTTCTTCAGGTCCTGCCAGTAAACCACCTCGGCCTCAACGGGGCGTCCCGCCTCCAGCAGGACGGCGCCGAGGTTGTGGCGCACCGGCTGAAACCAGTCGGGCGGCTCGTTGTAGAGGTTGCCGTCCTCCAGACGGACCGCCCGCTCGAGGTGGGCGATCGCCTTGTCGTACTTCCCCTGGCGCGCCTTGATCTCACCGGAAAGGATCTGCTGGGCGATGGTGAGGAGACGTTGCGCGGTGCTGAAGCCGACGCCGGCCTCGGCGAGCGATTGGTTCTCGAGATAGCGATTGACAGCCTGCAACTCCGCCCGCGCCTTTTTCACTCCGTCGGTGTTCAGCCTGGCGAGGCCGCGCGCGTAGTGCCATAGCCCGGCCAGCAGCCGGGCCTCCTTCGGGGGCTGCGGTTCGCTCAGGATGTCATCCCACATGCCGAACCGGACCATCGTGTAAAGCGGCATGCCGAGGAACGTCTCGTACAGCTGCCAGACGTTGTGATGACCGTCCTGAGGCACCTTGTCCGCCACCTTGCGCGACGCCTCGATCGCCATCCTGCTCTTCCCCTGCATCGCCGCCGCCCAGGCGAGGAAGTGGACGTTGTGCGGGTAATAGGTCAGCGGGTAGAGCCCCTGGGCGCGGCACTGGGTGATGTACCCCTCGTCCGCCTTCGCGGCGCTGGCGTTCGCCTCCACCGACTCCGCGTAGCGGCCGACCTGCATGTAGATATGCGACGGCATGTGCACCAGGTGGCCGGCGCCGGGGGCGAGGCCACGGAGCAGATCGGCCGCCTTCTCGCCGCGATCCGGATCGACCGGCTCGACCGCATGGATGTAGTAATGCAAGGCCCCCTCGTGGTGCGGCTCGCGCTCGATTGCCCCCTCGAGAGCGGCGAGGATCTTCGGGGTGTTGGCGCGCGGCCGGTCGTCCCTGGTCCAGTAGTTCCACGGCGTCACGTTCATCAGCGACGCGGCGTAAAGAGTCGCGATATCGTTGTCGGTCGGGTACTTCTCGTACAGCTTCGCCATCGCGTCGGCGTACGCCTGGTCGAGCGGCGCCCGGTCGGCTGATGGATCGTCGGTGAAGCGCGCGGCGAGCGCCTCGATCATGCCGCGCTCCTTCTCCGACACGTTGTCCTTGAGCTTCACCGCCGTCTGGATCGCCTCCCACGCCTGCGGCACCACCTCGGCCGCCATCGGCAGGTTGAGGTTCGGGCCGAGGACAAGCGCCCACCCCCAGTACGCCATGGCGCAGTCGGGGTCGAGCCGCGCCGCCTCCTTGAAGGCGCGCAGCGCCTCCTGGTGGTTGAACCCGTAGGTGAGCTTCAACCCCTGGTCGAAGAAGAGTTGCGCCCGCTCCGACGACGTCGTCACCTTGTGGTGGTGATCCCCCAGCCCCTCCAGCACCGGCGCGATCTGTCCCGGCGCCAGGCGCGGGTCTTCCTTCAGGGCGCGCTCGTCGTGCGTGTTGTGATGCTGCGCCATCGCCGGCGCGCAGAGCGTCAGCGCCAGGGCGGCGCAAAGAACAGCGATCCGGCGCAGCCTGCAGGACGTGATCACTGACTGGTTCATCGGCGTTCCCCCTTCGCGCGAGACATGTATTGGAGTGTGGTCCGTTTGACGGGCATCATGATAGCAGACGGTCCCACGCCAGTGAACCGACCCTCCAATGACGAAACTGATACGCCAAAAAGCATTGACAGTGCCGGAGAAACAACGCATTAAGGAGACGACATTCAAATACCACAAAGGGGAACTGTACCGGCGCGCGGGAGAACCACTCCGCGTCTTGGTGATGTTCGATGGTCGTGGCGTACCAACCCGGGAGCGCTGTTGGTCGCTCTCAACTCGCATGAAGGAGACATACCTATGACAAGGAAGATGGTTTTCGGCTTTATGGTGCTGGCGGCCGCGGCGGCAATGCCGGCGCTGCATGCCGAGACGATCGACTTCGAGGTGGTGCCGACCGCGACGATCGTCGATGTCGTGTTCGGGGACGGCGGAACGGGGCCGATTGCGGTGAGTGGTTTCAACCCGCAGCTTGCCCTGCCCGGCAACGCGGCGGTCATCTTCGATTCCGCCAATCCTCCCGTGACCCCCGTTGAGACGATCGACGATGATCTCGGGACGCCCAACGAGGATTTCGGCGGACCTGGCCGAGGCGCCGGTGGAGAGGCCGGCAGCCCCTTCCAGAACGATACCCCGCTCGGGCACCTCTTGATTATCAATGAGGCGGCCGAGTTCGTGGACCGCGACAGCAGCGGCACTATCGACATGGCCGATTCGCCGGTGATCCTCACCGATGATGCGGACCTGATCGGCGCCTCGCTGTCGTTGGACTTCACCGCCGTCGCACCGGTGACGGTCTCCTCGATCGACATCATTGACGTAGAGTTGAACGAGCCGATGGCGACCGTAGCACTGTTTGGCAGTGGCGGCGGGCTGCGCGCCATGTTCCCCCTGCCGCAGCCGGGAGACAACGGCGTGGCCCACTTCGAGTTCGGCCCTATCGGGAATGTCTGGTCCATGGTCGTCAGCCTGAACGGCTCGGGCGCCATCGATAACGTGGTGTTCGACGGCGAGCAGCCGTTCTGCGGCGACGGCAATATCGATCCGGGCGAGGATTGCGACGATGGCAATAACATCGACGGCGACGGCTGCGACGCCAACTGCATGCGCGAGCCGGGCGAAGGTTGCACGCCGGGCTACTGGAAGCAGGACCAGCACTTCGACTCCTGGATCGGCTTCACGCCCGGCACCAGCTTCGCCGCGGTCTTCGGGATTGCCGAGGAAGGGAGCCTGACCTTTATCCAGGCGCTGAACCGCAACGGCGACCCGAGCATCTCGCTGGCCAAGTTCGGCGTCGCGGCGCTTCTGAGCGAGGCCGCCCTGACCGGTTTCGGCCTGACCGACGATCAGGTGATCGATATCGTTCAGGAAGGTTATGCGACGGGCAACTTCGAGGATGCCAAGGACGCCCTCGAAGCGCAGGTTGGTGATCTGACTATCTGCTCGCTCGATTAGAAGGCCCCGGCGTTCCGCCTTGCGACGCGGACCGCCGGAGCTGAAGGACCGGCCCCCCGGCCGCCCGGGGGGCCATTTCTTTTCCGTAAGCCCCGCTGCCGTCCGCTCCAAACGGGCCGTTTCTCACACCGACGGAACATTGGCGGCCCCGGCGCCTTGACGACACGCGGTCCGCTTCCGAGATTGATCGTATGTCGCTACCTCAGAGAATTCCGGAAGGGGCCGGCGAAACGGCCGATCGTCAGCAGCGGCAGCTCCCGTTCGGGGCGCCGTACGTCTTCGTCCTGGTGGTCATCGACGGCAACGACGTCTCCGCCGCCCATCGCATCACCCGCTCCGAGATCGTTCTCGGCCGCGGGGAGACGGCCGGCTTCGTCCTGGACGACGAGCAGGTCAGCAAGGAGCACTGCAAGATCCGGGTCGAAGGCTCGGTCTGCACCATCATCGACCCCGGCAGCCGCAACGGTACCAGCGTCAACGGCCGGCGCCTCCCGAAAGGGGTTGCCCACCGGCTGAGACATCTCGATGAGATCCGGATCGGCGATCACCGTCTGTTCCTGCTGGCGGGCCGCTTCCGCGACCGGCCGAAGAACGGTTCGTCGAAACCTTGAGACCACCCGCAACCATCTGATCGGAGCAATGTCTGGCCGATCATGACATGGGGGAGCCCGAGCCCGGCAGGCCGGCATCGGCGAGAGGGCTCACCTCGTGGTTCACTTGGCCGCCCCGCGCTCGCCGAAGAAACGTTCCAGCTCATCCAGGTCGGACGCCGTGACCGGTCGCGCGAGATCGAGACCGAAGGTCTGCGAGACCGGATGGGGGTTAGAGGAGAGCGTCGGTGGTCATCCTTTCTTTTTCTGATAGGTCCCCATCAGCTCCGTCGTTGCCAGGATGTGACCTTCCATCTGAGCGAGCAGCTCGGGCTTGGTCGGCCGCTCCATCTTCGGGAGCATGGTGTCGAGCGCATACAGCCTGTGGAAGTACCGGTGCCGGCCGATCGGCGGGCAGGGGCCGCCGTAGCCGGTCCGCTTCCAATCGTTCAGCCCTTCGCGGGCGCCGGGCGGAAGCTGCTCGCTGCGCACGCCCTCCGGCAGTCCGGTGGCGGTGGGGGGGATGTCGTACAGCACCCAGTGCACCCAGACCATCTTCGGCGCCTCTGGATCAGGCGCGTCCGGATCGTCGACGATCAGCGCCAGGCTCTTAGTGCCGGGAGGAAGTCCCGACCAGGCGAGCGTCGGCGAGACATCCTCCGCCTCGCAGGTGTAGTGGCTTGGGATCTCCCCGTTGTGATCGAATGCATCCGAAGTGAGAGTGAGGGCCATGGTTCAACCTCCTGACGGTTCTCAATTGTCCTGGAAGACAGCTGCCCCCTCTTTGTCCAGCCGGTTCGCCGCCCCCTGGCGAACCTGACGACCGACATCCATCGCGTCCTGAACGAGCGAATCGCCGATTCCGGCCTCACGGGCCTTCTTGATGTGGTGCTGGAGTCACGTGGCGCAATTCGCCGTCACGGCCGCCCCGATGGCGATCAACTCCCTCGTTCGCATGTCCATAACGACCTCCTTCTCATAACAGACACCCAAGGCGTCGGAAAAGGGCCCGCGTGCCGTCCGCATTCACCGGGGATCGTCTCGTGCGGCCACTATACGCCGCGCACCGGCGGGGGACAAGAGATCGTATCGCGCATGGACGAAAAATGCGGCACGGAGAGGGTGCCCGCGCAGCCTCTTGATCGGCGAGCAGCCCCAGGATCGCCTTGCGCACCGTCGGCCACGCCGCGGTCGACGGGGCGGTCAGGTCAAAGTGCCCGGCTCCTTCGATCAGCAGCAGTCGCGAATCGTCTCCCTTCGCCTCCGCCGCGGCCCGGAAGTCGCGGGCCTGTTCGACCGCGACGATCGGATCGAGCCTGCCCTGCACGAGGCGCGTCGGTACGCCGAGGGGGAGAAGGGCGGCCGGATTGCCATCGATATAACGCCGCGGCAAATCGTCGGGAGTTCCACCGATCAGCCGCGCCACCGCAGCGTTGCAGTCACGCGGGCCTTCGCCGTAGCTCACCAGGTCGGTGATCCCGGCGAGCGAGACGACGCCCCGCACCCCCAGCGGGTCGGGCGCATAGAGCGGACTCGTCTCCGGCAGCACGTGCCGCGCCGCCAGCCACAGGGCCAGGTGTCCCCCGGCCGAGTGCCCGGCCAGAACGACCCGGTCGAGATCGAGGGGAAATCGCTTCGCCAGAACGCGCAGGTGATCGACCCCCCGCGCGACGTCCTCGAAAGTGCCGGGCCAGCCACCGCCCGGATTGCCGATGCGGCGGTACTCGAGGGTCCAGATAGCGACCCCGTCGTCGACCAGGGCGGCGCCGGTGCTCGCCATATAGTCGAGATCGAACTCCGCCAGCCAGCAGCCACCGTGGATTAACACCACGACCGGGAATGGCCCATCGCCGGTCGGCAGGCGCAGCTCGCCGAAGTGGAACTCACCGTCGCCGTACTCGATGCGGTGATCGGCGGCGGGGTGGGGGAGCGCCAGCACCTCCCGCCAGGTGATCGGATCGGCTTTCTGCTCACCCGTGCTCTCGAGCGGTGCCGGCCAGAGCGCCGTCCCCGCGAGCGACATCAGGACGAAGGCGGCGACGGGCGCTATGGCAGATGATCCGGCGAGCAATCTGGCGGGCGATGCGGTGGCGAAGTTTCGCCTCATGCGTTGCGGCGCAGACGCCTGACGATCGGCGCCAAGAGCATCCCGCTGATCGCCAGCGTCGGGACGACGAACGGGGCATCGCTGCTCTCCCAGCCACCCTTGCTGAGATAGATCACGGCTCCCTGCAGGAGTCCGATGAATCCCCCCCAGACCAGTGCGGTCCGAAGCGGGGTATGCGGCTTGACCACCGAGCGGATCATCAGGGCGAGAAGAGCGCCGGCAATGGTTCCTCCGGCGACGATGAATCCGGGGTACGGCTCCCGGGGGTCGAAAACGATGCCGATGGCGCCGAGGAAGCCG
>CBDUYA010000073.1:0-11288 GCA_965371335.1 uncultured bacterium
CACTGAACACATCGGTGTTCTGCCAGTTGAGGTTGCCCCCGCCGGTGTTGATGGCAACGAGAAAATCCCGCAAGGCGGAGGTGATCTCCTTGACGTCGTCGGCGATGCCCTGTCCCCTCGCGAGTGTCTCACGCCAGATCGAGATTCCCGGCTCGATGAACTGATTGGCGGCGAGTTCCGCCCCGTCCGGATCGCCCGGAACGAGCTCGATGTACTTGTCCTGGGAAAGATAGGTCAGTGATTTGAGATAGGCCGCCGTCCCTTCGCGAATCCGGTTCCTGAAGCTCCGGGCAACCACGAATTCGACCCGGATCCGGTTCTGCCGTTCGTCATCGTCGAAGCGGATGTCCCCCACCGTGCCGACCTGGACCCCCGCCAGCCGAACCGGCGAGCCTTCCGTCAGGCCGCTGGTGTTCTCGAACAGGGTCCAGTAACGCACCTTCGGGACGAACAGACGGGACTCCTTGCTGATCGCCATGACGGCGACCGCAAAAACGACCAGCGCCAGAGAGACCAGGGCGCCGACGCTGAACGCCCTGCTCTTCCTAATGTCCGCCAATGGCCCCGTCCCTCCCCCCGCTCAGAAAATGCCGGAGACGCGGCTCGGTGCTGACGCGAGCCTCGTCAACGGTGCCGACGAAATGCATCCGCCCCGCGAAGAGATAACTGATGCGGTCGCCCACGAAGAAAGCGCTGTCGATATCATGGGTCACGACCACCGACGTGACCTGCAGGCGGGCCTGCAGGTCACGGATCAGGTCATTGATGGCGTTGGCCGATACGGGGTCAAGCCCGGTTGTCGGTTCATCGTACAGGATACACCGCGGGTCCATGGCGATCGAGCGCGCCAGCGCCACCCGCTTCTTCATGCCCCCGGACAATTCCGACGGCATCAGGTCCTCCACCCCTTCCAGGCCGACGAGCGACAGCTTGGTGCGGACGATGGCCCTAATCTCCTCGTTCGACATGCTCGTATGTTCGCTCAGCCCGTACGATATGTTGTCGAAGACGTTCATCGAATCGAAGAGCGCCCCCCCCTGGAAGAGCATCGCGACCTTCTTGCGAACGGGAATCAGCCTTCGCTCATCGAATTCGACGACGTCCTCACCGGCGACTTCGACGCGCCCCGAATCGGGCTTGTGCAGGCCGATGACGTGCCGTATGAGGACCGATTTCCCGCTCCCGCTGCCGCCCAGGACGACCATGGTCTCCCCGGGAAGGATGTCGAACGAAACCCCCTGCAGAACCTTTTTGTCGCCGAACGATTTGTGAACATCCGTGAACCTGATATATGCCTCGGACATGAAGACGCTCAGAACGACAGGAAGAACTTGGTCAGGAAGAAATCGCTGATCAGGATGCTCAACGAGGCGGCCACGACGGTGCGGGTGGTCGCCCGGCCGACCCCGTCGGCGCCGCCGGTCGCCGTCAAACCGTTGTGACAGGCGATCAGCGCGATGAGGAGCGCGAAGAAAACGGTCTTGGCGAGTCCGCTCATGACATCGTGAAGGCTGAGCGCCTGGACGACGTGCTGGAGGTAAAACACCCCCGGCTGGTTCAGGGTGGTCACCGCCATGATCAGACCGCCCATGATGCCGACGAAATTGGCGAGAATCACCAGAATCGGCAGCATGATCACGATGGCGAGCACCTTCGGAACGACCAGCTTGCGAACCGGGCTCGCCGCCATCGCCCGAATCGCGTCGATCTGCTCCGTCACGTTCATGGTGCCGATTTCGGCGGTGATCCCGGCGCCCACACGCCCTCCCACCATGAGCGAGGTCAGCACCGGTCCGAGTTCCCGCACCAGGGACAGGGCGACGACGTCACCCACGAAGGTCTTCGCCCCATAGGCCGCGAGGGAGTAGGACGTCTGCAGCGCGAGCACCATCCCCGTGAAGAGAGCGGTGACCGTGGCGATGGCGATGGATCGGACGCCCAGATGATAGGCCTGCTCGATCAGGACACGCCACTCGAGTCGCCGGCGAACCGTCTCCCGGACGGTTTCGATCAACAGCAGTGTGATTGAACCGACATGGCCCAGAGCCGGCCCGGCAACCCCGTTCATCGAGTCGCGCCCCCGCCTTCTCGGCCTCGCGGCTGTATGCGGCCGGGCCGGGAATCGCCGGCAGTCTAGCGGGGAACACGTGGTGCGTCAAGGAGATGGAGCATTTCGAGGTGCGGGAGGCCGGCTATGCCGGGACGCTCAGGAGTTCCCGAATCGGGCGGGCCAGCAGCGCTCCGCTGGCAATCAGTCCGGGAAGCTTCGGGTCGGTCGCATTGAACGGTCGCAACGTTCCGGTCGGCGAGAACACCTCTCCTCCCGCCGCCCGCACCAGCGCAATCCCGGCGGCGACGTCCCACTCGTGCTTCGGCACCAGGGTCCAGGTGGCATCGGCCCTGCCCGCCGCCACCAGTGCGAGCTTGTAGGCCACCGACCCCATCGGCTGGACCCTGAAGGATGCGCCCTGGAACCGCTCCCATTCGCCCCGCTTGACCTCGCTGCGGCTGGCCAGCACCACTGCATCATCGAGAGTGTCGCGGTCGCTGGCGGTGACCGCTTCCCCATTCAGCCGCAGGCCGAGCCCCACCCCGCCGACCAGCACCTCGCCGGTCGCCGGATTGGCGATTCCGCCCGCCACCGGCACGCCGTTTTCGACCAGCCCGATCGACACGCAATACTCCGGAATGCGCTCCACGAACTCCCTCGTTCCATCGAGAGGATCGACCACCCAGACGCGGCGTTTGTCGAGCCGCTGCAGGTCGTCGATCGTCTCTTCGGAGAGCCATCCTTCCCCCTCACGGGGGAGGATTGCGCGCAGCCGCTCGTTGACGAGACGATCGGCCTCGGTCACCGGATCGCCACGTTCCTTCGTCTCGACGGCGAACTCCCCCGCCGCGACCCGGCGGACGATCGGCATGACGGCGGTGATGGCGTCGCTGATCCTGGCCAGATCCGCCTCGGACCCCCGGTCAGCCGGGCCCCCCTCCCGGCTAGTCGCCGTCACGTCCGGCTGCAACGAAACCTTCGCGCTCCAGCCTGAGGAAGATCTCCTGAGCCGCTTCTTCAGGGGTCAGTTCGGCCGTATCGATGGTCAGCTCGGCGTCCTCAGGGACTTCGTAGGGGTCGGAGATACCGGTGAACTCCTTGACGATGCCGGCACGCGCCTTGGCGTAAAGACCCTTGCGGTCGCGCTTCTCGCAGACCTCGAGTGCGGTCGAGAGGTGAACCAGCAGAAATCCCCCGCCCGGCTCGATCGTGGCGCGCACCTCTTTGCGCACCCTGTCGTAGGGAGCGATCGGCGCGCAGATCGCAATCCCGCCGTTCCTGGTGATCTCGGAGGCGACGAAGCCGATGCGCCGGATGTTGATGTCGCGGTGCTCCTTCGAGAAGCCGAGCTCGGACGAGAGGTTCTTGCGCACGATGTCGCCGTCGAGAAGAGTGACGGGCCGTCCGCCCATTTCCAGCAGCTTCACCAGCAGCACGCTGGCGATGGTCGACTTTCCCGATCCCGACAGCCCCGTGAAGAAGACGGTGAACCCCTGCCGGTGGCGCGGGGGATGGCGCCGCTGCAGTTCCGACGCCACCTCCGGGAAGGTGAACCAATCGGGGATTTCACGGCCCTCCGCCAGCCGGCGGCGCAGATCGGTTCCCGACAGGTTCAGCGACCTGGCCCCCTCCGGAAGCTCGTTGTCGGGGACGTAATAGCCTTCGTCCTCCAGATAGACCATGTTGCGGAACGGGACCATGGCAACGCCGATCTCCCCGGCGTATTTCTTCATCATCTCCTGGGCGTCGTAGGGGCCGTAAAACGGCTTGCCGGACGAGTCTGTGCCCGGGCCGGCATGATCGCGCCCCACGATCAGATGGCTGCATCCGAAATTCTTTCGGATCAGCGCGTGCCAGAGCGCCTCACGCGGGCCGCCCATCCGCATGGCGAGGGGCAGCAGCGAGAGCTTCACGGTCTGCTTCGGATAACGCTCCAGGAGGGCCTGATAGCAGCGCACCCGCGTGTAGTGGTCGAGATCGCCCGGTTTGGTCATGCCGACGACCGGGTGGATCAGCAGGTTCGCCTCGGCGTCCTTGCTGGCGCGCAGCGTCAGCTCCTGATGCGCCCGGTGCATCGGATTGCGGGTCTGAAAGGCGACGATGTGACGCCATCCCAGCCGCACGAACTCCGCCCGCAGCTCGGCGGGGGTCAGGCGCAGCGAACGAAAGTCGTAGTGGGTCGGCAGCTCCAGCCCCTCCAGCCGTCCCCCGACGTACCAGGGGTTGGAGCGTTCCAGCAGGTGTGCGACACCGGGATGCTCGGTACTGTCGCTCCCGAAGACGAGCTGCGCCTCCTTTCGGCGATCGGGCTGCCACACATCCTCGACCTTGAGAGCGGCGAGCATCACACCCTGGGGATCGCGCAGGGCGACCGACGCCCCCGGCTGCAGCTTGCCGGCGAGCTCCCCGGTCACGTCGAGGGTGATCGGGATCGGCCAGAGCGTCCCGTCCCGGAGCCGCAGATCAGCGCAGATCGTCTCGTAATCACGCTGTCCCACGAAGCCGCTCAGGGGCGAGAATCCTCCCGACAGCAGCAGCTCGAGATCGCAGATCTGCCTCGGCGTCAGATCCCACGATGGCCACTCCTTCGATTCGCTCTTCAAAGCCGCCGCCCTCCGGGCGTCGACCAGGCATTCCGTCAGTTTGCCCCCATGCGGGGCGATCAGGCTGTCGCGCACATTCATCTCCTCATACTCATGCCGTTCAGGTGGGCTTTGCAACTGTGATGGTGTGGGGAGAATACCATATAAACTCGGGGCGTCATGCTCCTCGTCCAACTGACCGTCCTGGCGATCTCCACGGTCGTTCTCGGGCTCATCGGTATGCTCGTCTGTCTCATCGTTCCCGGCGGGCGGGCCCTGATGCCGGTGGCGAGGCTCTGGTCGCGCATCATTCTCGGGGTCTGCCGCGTGCGCCTGCGGGTCACCTCGAGCAGCGGCCATCCCCTCTCCCGTCCTGCCGTTTACATGGCCAACCACCAGAGCCAGCTCGACATCCCCGCCCTCGCCCTGGCGATGCCGGTCGGTTTCCGCGTGGTCACCAAGCGCAGCCTCCTCCACGTGCCGATTTTCGGATGGGCTCTCTGGCTGGCCGGATTCATCTTCATCGAGCGCGGCGACCGCGAGCGCGCGATCCGGTCCCTCGACGGAGCGGTGAAGACGATCCGCAACGGGACCTCGATCGTCGTCTTCGCCGAGGGGACCCGGAGCCCCGACGGCAACCTCCTGCCGTTCAAGAAAGGGGGGTTCGTCCTGGCTCTCAAGGCGGGTGTGCCGATCGTCCCCGTCTCGATCGCGGGGGGACACGCACTCCTCCCCAAGGGAAGTCTGCGGGTCCGTCCCGGTGAGATCCGGATTCGCTTCGGACCGCCGGTCGAGACCAGCGGCTATTCGATGGACACCAAGGAGGCCCTGATCGAGCAGGTTCGCGCCGCACTGATCGACGGGCTCAGAAGAACTTGAGCAGGATCAACTGGACTTCGTTGTTGCCCTCCAGATCCTCGAAATCGGCCTGAACCGTCACCCCGATGTCGAACTGGATGAGGCTGCTCCACGGTCCCAGAAACGTTCCGGAGATGCCGATCCCGCTGAAGCTGTTGTACTCGTTCGTCGTCAGGGTGTCCTTCACGCGCGCGTGCTCGAACGAGGCGTTGAAGCGGACCACTTCGGCGATATTGAACGAGTACTGTGCCCGCGCGATCCCGCCCCGATCGAAGCGCACGCCCGATCCCGACAGGCCGGCCAGCCGGGTCCCGAAAAACTGGAACTTGAACTGGCTGAACCGATCCAGGTTGGATCCGGTCATCCACGTCCCCGCAAATCGCAGCTTCTGGAAGAAAGGCAGGAAGAACTGCCTGGAGATGTTGAACCGGTAGCGCTCGTAGGTATCCTGGTCCGGATCGAAGTCGTCGAAGCAGGACCCGGGAGAATTACAGGGGGCGGCCGGGAAGTCGATCGGTGTCGATCCGGTTGGTGGGGTGGTGTCCCCCCATGGCTCCCAATCGGCCCGATAGCTGCGACGGCCCGAAGCGCTGAGCGACCAGGCGCGGCGGTTGAAGTCCCATCGCAACCCGAGAGACTGAACGATGGTATCGCTCGGCAGCACGAACGTGTCGGTATCGTCGTCGACGCTGTAGTTGACGTACTCCAGCCAGTAGGTCGACTTCACCTTGAAGAAGTTGCCGAGCGCCCCCCCCAGACTGCCGGAGAGGCTCTGGAAGCGCTCGTCGACGTTGCTTTCCCGTCGCTCTTCGCCGTTCAGGGTGTAGCGATCGGTGATGTTGGGAATGAAGAGCAGGGCTTCAACCGTGGCATCGATTCTGCGGTCGAAGACGCTCGGATTGGTGAGGGTGAAGGTGTTGACCAGCCCGGCGATAAAGGCATTGATCTGCAGATCGCGGCCCCGGACCCGGTAATCGAAGTAGTTCACCCCGGCCAGCGGCACCGGGTAGTCGAGCCCCTCCTGGTTGAACACTCCGATGATGCCAAACAGCGTGGAATCCCTGGTGTCCGCGTTGACCCGGCGTCCCCCATCCTCGGTCTTCTCCAGATAGCGCAGTCCCTGGTCGGTGTCGCGCAGCATCTGCCGGTCGGACTGGTACGCCATCTGACGCGCGGCTTCGAAGTCGCTTCCGTTGATGCGGAAGGCGCTGAACTCGATTTCGCGGTTGAGGACGAGGTTCCGCCCCGCCGCCGAAAAAATCTGCTGGCCGTCGACCCGGCTCAGGATCCAGTAGGTGGTGCCGTCCGGGCCTGCGACCGGCCGGTAGGAATCGATCTCCTCGCTGGAGATCACCGGAGATTCGAGATTGGTCTGCACGGACGATATGCGGACGCGGGCGAAGGTCCGCTTTTCGAACCAGACCTTCCCCTGGTAGCGCGATTTCGATTTGTCGAGCGGCCGGAATTTCACCACGTAACAGTCATACTTCCCCACCCGGGCCTCGCCGACGTACTCGTAGGTGTAATCCTTGTTGAGATTGATGTCGAGCGGCAGGGTGATGACCTTCTCCGGTTGGATGAAGGGCAGCTCGGGCGCCTTCTTGTGCTTCCAGAGAACGCCGTTGAAATAGAGCGCCCGCTGCTCCCATTCGGCGCCGATCTCGGGGTCCCAGTAGAAATTGTTGTCGGTCTGCACGTCAAACGACTGGCCGCCGAATCCGTAGTGGAAGATCACCCGGCCGTCGGCCCGGTAATTGAGCAGGCGGAACTCCTGGTCGGCCATGAAACGCTGGTGGTTGGTGAGGATCTCCTCGACCGTGATCAGTCCGGTGCCGGCGACCTGCAGCGCTTCGTGCTCCGCTTCGAATCCCTGAATCGGGACCCTGGCGTACTGCAGCACCAGAGGGCGATCGCGCAGCGGAACCGGAACCCGGGTCGTATTGGAGGTAAAGTCCGGCTCGATCGAGGCGACCGGCCCCGCCGCCCCGCCGATGATGTCGTACACCACCACCCCGCGGACCGCCGCCGTGTCGATCACGAGACGGACAGGATCGGCGCCCCCCGCGGCTGGAGCGTAATAGACGACCAGCCCCTGGAAGGAATCGGCATCGAAAAAGTGAAACGAGGTGACCCCCTCGATCTCGGGGGCTTCGGGGCGATCGGCCGGCTCGAATCTCAGGCGGCTCCCGTAAACGATGCTGTATGAGGGGACGAACAGCTTGTGCAGATCGAGAAGGACGCCCGGCAGCTCCGGTCCGCGTCCGGCATCGGCGCGCAGCTCGAAGGTGACGACGGCGGCGCCTTCTCCCTGCGCCGAGACGAATCCCTCGATCACCTCCCGGGCCCGCTCCGCATCCGACACGCCGCGAACGGGGACGGCTGTGACCCAGAGCTGTGCCGAAGGATCGGACGCAAGGAGGAGGTCGTAGACGTCCGCCACCTGTGACGCGAACGGGAGTCCGTCGACCGGATGGATCGACAGGACGTCGATGTAGGTCGCCGTTTCCAGCGCGAACAACGCTTCCTGCCAGGCGAGAGTCGCGGCGCCGTCGCCAGCGACGGCGATGCTGCCCTGGACGATCATCGCGCCGGCGTCGGCGCTGCGCACCGTGACGGAGCTGTTCTTCAACAGAAAGGCGTAGTCAGCGACTCCGGCTCCGGCCCATTCCGGCTCGCGGTTCGGATTGTCCCAGATTTCGTAATAGCGGACACGCCCCTCGAAGTGAAGCGCCATGGCGCGGAGAAACTCCAGCCAGTGCTTCAGCACGACGGGCGCCGAGAGGGACGGCAGCGGCGCGCCCGGCGCAATCGCCGGGTTGCGGCCGAAGGGACAGAGAACGATGACGTGGTTCGCCGCCCGGTACTCGTCGACGATCCGATCGAGTTGGCGCCAGTCGTAATCTCCTCGGCGCCGTTCGATGTTGCGCCAGGGAACACGGAGGCGCAGGTAGAGCGGATGGTCGGAGGCGATCGAGGGGTCGCGGAGCGGGTGCGGAATGAGAAAATCGCGGTGCCCGCCGGAGATGGTGATATCGAGCCCGAGGCCGAGGTTGGGAGCGGGACTGCGACCAGCGGCCGTCTGGGCAAGCGACGGCGCCGCGGCGCTCAGCGCCAGAGCGATGGCGGCGAATATCCGGATCAGTGGCACCCGACTTACCGTCAGCATCGGCGCGGCACGCTACCAAAACCTCCCGTCGGAGTCAAACTACGACGCAACCTTCTGAAAATGCGCGCTTTCTTGACAAACAAGCCGCACGCCCTTAGATTGACCCGCTGTCCACGAGCCCCGCAGTCGCCGGCACGAGACGAGGCGTGAGCGCTATCCGGAACATTCTGACCTTCGACGTCGAGGACTGGCCACAGTCGACGCTCGACCTTCATCTGCCGATCACGGGCCGCGTCCGCGACAACACCCTCCGGGTTCTCGACCTTCTCGAACCGGCCGCGGTCAAGGGAACGTTCTTCATACTCGGTCTGGTGGCCGAAAAATTCCCCGATCTCGTGCGCGACATCGAGCAGCGCGGTCATGAGGTGGCAAGCCATGGGTTCTCCCACCGGGCCGTCCACGACATGACGCCGGAGCAGTTCCGCGGTGACCTCCGCACCTCGATCGCCGCCATCGAGAGCGCGGGAAGCGCCCGCGTCTGCGGCTATCGGGCGCCCGATTTCTCCATCCCTTCGTCCGCCCTCTGGGCATTGAAGATAGTGGCGGAGGAAGGATTGCGCTACGACTCCAGCATCTTTCCGATCGCCGGCCCGCGATACGGCATCCGGGAGGCGTTCACGGCCCCGAGCCTCGTACGTTGCAGCCAGAACGTCTCCCTGGTCGAGTTCCCCATGACCACCACCGAGTATCTCGGATTCCGGCTTCCCGCCGCGGGGGGAGGATATTTCCGCCTGTGGCCCTACTTCCACACCCGGCTGGCCATCGCGCGTCTCAACCGGAACGGACATCCCGCGACCAGCTACTTCCACCCGTACGAGACCGATCCCGAGGAGTTCAGGGCGTCGCCGCACGCCATCCCGCTCCCCCTTCGTCTCTCCCAGGGACTCGGGCGCGCCGGCATGTCCCGCCGTCTGCAGCGCCTGCTGTCCGATTTCGCCTGGGGTCCGGCGCGGGACCGCCTGGCGGACGGGGCGTCGCTCACCGCCGATCGGATGCTCGACCTGACGTCGTTGCCGGATGGGCGGCCACGCTGGCTCCCGTCGACCTCTACACATGATCGGTGATGGAGGGTGAAGATCCTGAAGCCAGAGGCGCTGACCGTTTTCATGTACCACGACATCGTCGACGCCGGCGCGAGCGTCGAGGACTCGCACCGCCCCTACGCGATCTCCACCGATCGTTTCCGCAGGCAGTTGCATCTCCTCGGGCAGGCCGGGATTGCCGGGACGCGGCTCGACGCGCATCTCGATCCCGGGAGCGACGTCCCGGGGCTTGCCTGCGTCATCACCTTCGACGACGGGCACGAGAGCAACTACACCCACGCCCTGCCGGCGCTGATGCAGCAGGGTTTCCGGGCAACCTTCGTCGTCACCACGGGGGGGATCGGGACGGCCTCCCATCTGAGCTGGGCCCAGTTGCGGGCGCTGGCGGTGGCCGGCATGGAGATCGGCTCCCACTCGATGACGCATCGCCCTCCGGCGCTGCTGACGGCGGCCGAGCTGGATCGCGAGATGATCGATTCGAAGAAGATGATCGAGGATCATCTCGGTCAGGCGGTGCTGACCGCCTCCAGCCCCACCGGCTTCTTCAATCCGGGGATGATCCCGGCCGCCCGCGCTGCCGGTTACCGGGCGCTTTGTTACGGCCGGATAGGCGCCTGGCACGGCCGGACCTGGCCGCACGCCGTCCCCCGGATCCCGGTCAAGCCGGGCGATGATGCCGGGCGGGTCCTGAGGATCGCCTCTGGCGACCGCCTCCTGGTCGCCTCCATGAGAGCGCAGCAGGCCGTGCGCAACGGCCTGAAGAAAGGGCTGGGGGTGGAGCGCTATCTGCGCCTGCGACGTGCGATCCTGCGGCGCACCCGGCCCCGGCCCTGACACACCGTCCCGCTTCCCCGGAGCCCGGGCTCAGACGTCGACCTGCAGGATGAAGGCGCCGGTCCCCGGCGGGAGTTCCAGTTCCTCCGGTTCGCCGGTCTCCTCTCCTTCCGCTATCCGTGCGATTGGGAGCGCAGCGTCCTGCAGGGCACCGCGAGCCATCTGCCATTCGGCGTCGCTCAGAGGGCGTCCCTCACCAGACGCCCCGTGCACGACGTGCAGCCCGCGGCGGTGAACATGCGGGTAGAAATCGTAGGTGCACTCGCCCGCGTCGGGGCTGTAAATCGCGATCAGCGATCCGTCCCCGACGCCGGTCAGATACTCCGCGATCTTTGCCGCATCGGGCCGATAGAGAAGGTGCCACCGTTCGGGCCCTGGTGTCGTGCCGGCAGGATCGGCCGGGACGGCTCGGGCGCCATGCAGCCCGAGAGGGCCTGCAATCAGCGGGAACGGCAGCCCTCCGCAGTGGACCGCCACCGGGGTGTTCTTCCCAAGAGACATTCTCGAGGCGAGGTCGAGAAGGTCGGCGAGGAGCGGCAGGACGAGCGTTTCCGCTCCCACCGCTCCTGATGGAGGCTCGGTCCAGGTAATCGCCTCATCGGGGCTTTCGAGGTTCGGATGCCGGGTCGTCACCGCCACGACCCTCTCCTGCGATCCGCCGCTCGCCGGATGAACGAGGAGGCCGCTTTCGGCGCGCGCTCTCCGTGACGCGGCCGCATTCCTTCATTCCGACGGCGTCAACCGCACGCTGTTCC
>CBDUYA010000074.1:0-11144 GCA_965371335.1 uncultured bacterium
TGAAGCGATCATTGAAGTAGCTAGCGGCGTCCAATAGAGCCCGATTGTGCGACGGCGCTCCGTGTCGATTCAATACGAAGACGGTGCGAAACCCATCTTGCCCCAACGCACTGGCAAGATCCATGTAGACCGCACGCAAGGTCTCAGGCCGGACAGTGTATGAGCCAGAGAATGGAGCAAGACCTCCAAAATCTTCCGGAGAGCCGACGCCGAGCGGGATCTGCGGAAACTTCAGCACGGTACCACCATGCTCCGCAATTATTGCCTCCGCAGTACGGTCGGCTAGCCAATCGTTTAGGTATCCATCAGTGAACGACGGAAGATAGGGACCGTGCTCCTCAAGAATTCCGCCCGGTATGATGACGACCGTCTGGTCGCGGTCCAGTTGTTCGATATCTCGAACGCTGAGTTCTGCAACTTCGAGAATCTGACCACTCGCGTTGACCGGGACAAGAGCAGCAAGAAGTATCGTCATCGTGATCCAGCGCATCAGTACTCCTTTCACAAGGTTCCGGCCAGCTGCTGAGCTGGCGGGGGCCGCCATACCGCAGCTCGGATCTGAACTGTCCGCCGAACTTAAAATATACGGAACTCGGTAAGATGTTAAATAGTGTGGGGCTCGCGTGATAACTTGTTAATTAGTGTGTGGAACGCCTCGCTTGATAACTTGTTAATTAGTGCGAGGTGATTTGGTCGATTTCTCGCCTCCTATTGTATCTTCTGCGGTTGGAATCATTGCTTGTCGATCGGGCTCAGGACACCTCGTCCTCCGCGGTTGAGGACATGAGTGTAGATCATTGTCGTCGAGACGTCGCTGTGCCCGAGCAGTTCCTGGATCGTTCGGATGTCGTAGCCGTCCTCCAGCAGATGCGTGGCGAATGAATGCCTCAAGGTGTGGGCGCCGGCGTGCTTGGCGAGGCGCGCTTTGATGGTCGCCTCCCTGATCGCGCGCTGGATGACCGATTGATGCAGGTGGTGACGACGCCGCTGGCCGGTTTCGCGGTCGGTATAATGTCGGGTCGCAGCGAAGATCCATAACCAGCCCCATTCGAACGCGGCGCGCGGGTACTTGCGGGCGAGGGCGCCCGGCAGTTCCACGGCGCCGAGGCCGGCCTTAAGATCGACTTCGTGCCTTCCCCGCACCTTCTCCAGATGCTCGGCGAGAGGGCCTTTGATCGTGCGTGGCAGGAGCGTGATGCGATCCTTGCGCCCTTTCCCGTCGCGCACCGTGATCTCTCCACGTGCGAACTCGACGTCCTTGACGCGCAGTCGAAGCCCTTCGAGCAGGCGCATCCCCGATCCGTACAGGAGGGAGGCGACGAGCCGATTGACATTCGAGAGATGCTGCAGGATCGCCTTGACCTCCCGGCGCGTCAGGACGACCGGCAGACGGACCGGTCGTTTGGCGCGCACGACATCTTCAAGCCAGTCGAGCTTGCGTCCGAGGACCGCGCGATAGAGAAAGAGGATTGCGGAGAGCGCCTGGTTCTGGGTCGAGGCGCTGACCCTGCCAGCCGATGCGAGGTTCGAGAGAAACCGGGTGATCTCGATTTCTCCCATGTCATCGGGATGCCGTTTGTCATGAAACAGGATGAATCTCCGAATCCAATGCACGTAGGCCCGCTCGGTGCGGGGGCTGTAGTGTCGGTGGCGGATGGCGAGGCGGACACGGTCGAGGAGTTTGGGGTTGCCGGCGGCTTGAAGCGTCCTTTCGGCAATGATGGTCGCCGGAGCCTCGCTGCGTCGTCGTGCCCAGTCGAACTCCGCTTGCCGGTCCGGTTTTTCCTGCCGGCCGGGGCGGGCCTCCGTGCTTGAGTGGGCCTGCTGCGCGTAGAGTTGCCGGCAGACGAGGTTTCGCCTTCGGATCGGGCGCCGGGACGAGATCGGGTGAGCGGGCATGGTGGCCCTCCTCCTTGCTTGCTGTCCGGGGCGGATTGGCGCAACTATACGCCGGACAGGCATTTTTGGGCAAGCGCGGGCGGCGAGGCGGGCGTTTTCGGGCAAGCGCGCGGGCGGCGAGGCGGGAGTCTCCGGGTGAAGACGTGAGGCCGGGCGGGCCCGGGGCACGGGTCTTGCGCAGGAAGTTCGGTGCCGGTAGATGCCGCGGTGCGGCGTGGCCTATAATTGCTCCTCTGATGGGGGGCGAATGTGAGGGAATGCAAGGAATGCAAGCTGGACGAGGACGCGGAGTATCTTTATAAATGCCCGATCTGTCACAAGGACGTGTGCGAGGAGCACAAGTTCATGCGCAGCGGGCGCAATTTCTGCAGCGTTCATTGCGCTGATTCATTCTTCCACGGCGATGATGACGAGGATGAGGCGGAGGAGTGAGTGGCGGGTGCGGGGGCAGCCGTACCGCGGAAGCGAGGTGAGTGACTGATGGGGTTCCCGACGCAACGGCCGAGACGCCTGCGGCGCAGCGCGGCGATCCGCGCCCTGGTGCGAGAGACCGAGCTGGCGCCGAACGATCTAATCTATCCGCTGTTTGTCTGTCCCGGGAAGAAGGTGCGGCAGGAGATTGCCTCGATGCCGGGGCAGTATAACCTGTCGGTTGACGAGGCGGTGGCGGAGGCGCAGGAGACGCTGTCGCTCGGCGTGCCGGGGGTCATCCTGTTCGGGATTCCGCCGTCCAAGGATGCCCGCGCCTCGGGCGCCTACGATCCGAAGGGGATCGTCCAGGAGGCGGCGGCGGCGATCAAGAAGGCCGCGCCCGATTGTCTGGTGATCGCCGATGTCTGTTTGTGCGAGTACACCGACCATGGTCATTGCGGCCTCGTCGAGGGAGAGTCGATCCTGAACGATCCGACCCTCGATCTGCTGGCGAAAACGGCGGTGTCGCAGGCGCGCGCCGGGGCCGACATCGTGGCGCCGTCCGACATGATGGACGGGCGGGTCGGGGCGATCCGCAAGGCGCTGGATCAAGAAGGCTTCACCGCGACGCCGATCCTGTCGTACGCGGTGAAGTACGCGTCGGCGTTTTACGGGCCGTTCCGCGAGGCGGTGCAGTCGGCGCCGTCGTTCGGCGACCGGCGGAGCCACCAGATGGATCCGGCCAACGTGCGCGAGGCGATGCGCGAGGTGGGACTCGATCTTGCCGAGGGGGCCGACATGGTGATGGTGAAGCCGGCGCTGCCGTACCTCGACGTCATCCGCCGGGTGTGCGAGGCGTTCCCGGTGCCGGTCGCCGCGTACCAGGTGTCGGGGGAGTACGCCATGGTGGAGGCGGCGGCGCGCAACGGCTGGATCGACCGCGACCGGGTGATGATGGAGTCGCTGATCTCCATCCGCCGTGCCGGCGCTGAGGTGATCCTGACCTATTTCGCCAAGGACGCGGCGCGACTGCTCAGAGGTTAGACGCCATGGGCTCGAAATCGAGAAGTCTGTTCGCGGCGGCACAGAAAGTGATCCCGGGCGGGGTCAATTCGCCGGTGCGCGCCTTCAAGGCGGTCGGCGGCGATCCGCTCTTTTTCGAGCGGGGCGCCGGTGCGCTGATGTACGACGTCGATGGTGTCGAGTACATCGACTACGTTTGCTCGTGGGGACCGCTGATCCTTGGACATGCGCCCGAGGCGATCGTGCGCGAGCTGCGCGAGGCGGCCGGGGCGGGGACGTCGTTCGGGGCGCCGAACGCGCATGAGGTCGAGCTGGCGCAGATGGTGGTCGAGGCGTTCCCCGGCATCGACAAGGTGCGCCTGGTGAACTCGGGGACCGAGGCGACCCTGTCGGCCCTTCGCCTGGCGCGCGGCTTTACCGGGCGGGAGCTGGTGGTGAAGATGGCGGGGTGCTACCACGGCCATGTCGATGCGCTGCTGGCGAACGCCGGCTCCGGCGTGGCGACGCTGGCGATCCCCGGCACGCCGGGCGTGTCGTCACGCGTCGTCGAGCAGACGCTGGTCGTGCCGTACAACGATCTCGATGCCGTCGAGCGCCTGGCGCAGGAACATGGCAGCGAGATCGCCTGTCTGATCGTCGAGCCGATCGCCGCCAACATGGGCGTAGTGCTGCCGGCGAACGGTTACCTCGAAGGGCTGCGGGAGATCACCCAGCGTCACGGCATCGTGCTGATCTTCGATGAGGTGATCAGCGGGTTCCGGGTCGCTCTGGGAGGCGCGCAGCAGCACTACGGCGTGACGCCCGATCTGACCACCCTCGGCAAGATCCTCGGCGGTGGTCTGCCGATCGGAGGGTATGGCGGCCGGGCCGACATCATGAGCCGCGTCGCCCCCGAGGGGGACGTTTACCAGGCCGGCACCCTGTCGGGCAATCCGCTGGCGGTGCGGGCCGGCATCACCATGCTGAAGGCGCTGCGCGCCGGTGGCGTTTACGAGCGGCTGGAGGCGTCCGGCAAGCGTCTCGGCGACGGCCTGCGGCAGCTGTTCGAGGCGGCCGGCACGCCGGCGTGCCTCAACCGCATCGGCTCTCTCATGACGATGTTCTTCTGCTCCGGGCCGCCGGTCGACTGGTCGACGGCGTCGGCCTCGGACGTGCAACGGTACGGGGCGTTCTTCCGTGGCATGCTGAAGCGCGGGGTCTATCTGGCGCCGTCGCAGTTCGAGGCGATGTTCGTGTCGCTGGCGCACGACGATGCCCTGATCGACCGCACCCTGGTCGCGGCGCGCGACACGCTGCAGGAGATGCGCGGCGGGGCGGCATAATGACGCCGCGCTAGGTGAGTGGCGTGGCGGTGGCGTTCTCCTCCAGCCGTCGCCATGCGTCGAGGCCGCCGGCGAGCGGCCGCACCCTCTGGATCCCTTTTTGCCTTAGCCGCAGCGCCACCCGGGCGCTGGTCGCTTCGCTCGGTCAGGTGCAGACCAGCACCACCTCGCGATCGCGCGGGATCTCGTGGTGCCGCTCGGCCAGCTCGTCGGGCGACATGCGGATCGCTCCCGGCATGCTGCCGGAGTCCCTTTCCGCTTCGAGGGTGTGGCGCAGGTCGACGATCGCGATCGGCTCCCCCTCGCGCAGGCGTTTCTTCAGCTCGTGCGGGGTGATGCGCGCGATCCGCAGTTCGTGGATGAAGCGCCGCCGCTGGATGAACTTCCAGATCAGGTAGAGGATGAGGCCGCCCGCCAGGATGCCGCCGAGCGAGGCGCCGATCCGCGTGATCGAAGCGGCGATCCATTCCAGCTGATCGCTGAACAGGTAGCCGAGGCCGACGAAAGTTCCTCCCCACAGCAACGCCCCTGCCGCCGCGAACAACAAAAAGGGGCCGCGCTGCAAGTGCAACAGCCCGGCGAGCGCCGGGGCGACGGCATTCAATCCGGGGATGAACTTCGCCGCCAGCAGCGAGCGCAGGCCGTGGCGTCCAAAGGTCTCCTCGGTGCGTCGCACGCACGAGTCCGGTTCGAGTGAGACGCGGCAGATCAGGCGGAGGATCAGGCCGCCCCAGCGGCGTCCCGCTTCGTAGCGGGCGACATCGCTGATCAGCGCGGCGGTGACAACGAGCAGGAGACAGAGCCCGAGATCGAGCTGTCCCATACCGGCCAGCGCGCCGGCGCCGAGCAGGACGGGCGCGGCGGGGAGGGGGAATCCGAGCTGATCGAGGAAGACGAAGATCGGCAGGAACACGTATCCGTGCCGCACGAGCATCTGCAGGAGATCGTCCATGGTCGGGCCTCGGTCGCTGCGTGGATCCCTCCGGTCGCCGCCCGGCGGCGCGTGACGAGGATCGCCTGCGGCGACGGGTCATCATACTCCTTCAGGCGCTGCGCCGCCTGCCGGCGAGCGCGGTGCAGGCGCGACATCACTGTGCCGATCGGCACCTTCTCGCTCGCCGCGATCTCCCTGTACGACAGCCCCTCGACGTGCAGACGCAGGGCCGTGTGGAACTGCGGCAGCAGGGTGGTGAGCAGGTTGTCGACCGCCTCCTGCTGGCGCTTTACCTCCAGCGCCTGAAGCGGGTCGGTCGGGTTGGACGCCGTGCTGGTGTGTGCCACGCCGGGCGCATCCTCCAGCGGGATCGTCGTTACCCGGGCGTCCCGGCTGCCGCGGCTGCGCCATGCGGTGATGAAGGAGTTGGTCAGGATGCGCGACAGCCAGGCGCGCACGTTGGAGCCCTGCCGGAAGCTGCGGAACGAACGCCACGCTTTCAGGCAGGTGTCCTGCAGCAGATCCTCAGCGTCCTCGCGATTACGGGTCAATCCCAGCGCGCGGGCGCGCAGATACGACAGCTCGGGAAGAACCACGTCCTCATATGTTCCAGCGGCGGCGTAAGATGTGGTCAAAACGCTCTGCATGGCGATCCTCCCGCGAAGCGGCCCCCCGCCCGTTCGCCGGCCCCTCGGGGCCCGTCATAGAGATAAATCGCCACCGCGGCCAGATCGTTACAGAGCAGCGCAGTGGACGCCGCCTGGTTGAGTGGAGGAGGCGCACGCCGCCTCCACGCGCCTTGTCGCGACACGCACGACCCAGGCGCGCGGCCCGACGCAATACCTGGACAGGCTAGCCGAGCGAACGCTGGATCAGGTCGCGCAGCCGGCCGAGCCCGGCCGGGACGTCCGCCCCGAGGTGCACGCGCAGCAGACGGCGACGCCGCTCGACCAGCACCTCGTAATCGCCCTGCGCCTGGAACCGCTTCAGGATACCGAAGGTGTACTTCTGCCCCGGCACTTTCAGGTCCTCCGCGTCGTCCGAGGTGATCTGCAGGAAGACGCCGCTGTTCGGTCCCCCCTTGTGCAACTGCCCGGTCGAGTGCAGAAAGCGGGGGCCGAAGCCGAGGGTGGTTGCCACCCGCCGCCGGTCGCGCACCGCGTGACGGAACTCCTGCAGCAGCGCTTCATTCTCTTCGTTCATCTCCACGTAGGCGTTGATGGCGAAGTAGTCGCCCGGGTGAACCCGCGCCAGGTGGGCTGCCATGATGCCGGCGAGCGATTGTGGTCCGGCCGCCGATTCGAGGGCGCGCGCGTTGCGCGCATCGGCGATCAGACCGAGGCCGTCCTTCTCGATCATGAACGTCTCCTCCGGCAGCGTGCCGGTCTTTTCGTACTCGGCGGTCAGCTGGCGGGTGGCGATCTTGCTCGCCTCGACATCCGGCTGGTTGAACGGGTTGATGCCGAGGATCGATCCGGCGACCGCCGTGGCGATCTCCCAGCGGAAGAATTCCTGGCCGAGGTCGATCGCCTCCTCCAGGATGATGCGCACCACCGGGTGGCCCGCCAGCTCGATCGCCCGCAGGGCTCTGTCCTGCCGGTCGTCGTTGTCGGCGGCGAGCCGCAGGTAAACGAACAGGCGATCGTTGCCGTAGATCGACGGGTCGCCGAGCCGCTCGCCGTCGACCGGGACGATGCCGCGCCCTTCCTTGCCGGTCGACTCGGCGATCAGCTGCTCCATCCAGGCGCCGAGGGAACGGATGCCGGGCGAGGTGGCGATGGTCAGCTTGTCGCGCCCCTGCTTCGCCAGGGTTCCCATGATGATGCCGAGATGGACGCCTGGATTCACCTCGGGAGGCACCGAGGAGGCGCACGACTGCACCATGATCTCGGTCCGGTCGAGCAGTCGCGCCACGTCGATGCCCATAGCCGCCGCGGGCACCAGGCCGAAATGCGACAGGGCCGAGTAGCGTCCGCCGATCGCCGGAATGCCGAAGCAGATCTGCCGGAACCGCTCCGCCTTGGCCAGCTTGTAGAGGCCGGAGCCGGGATCGGTGATGGCGATGAAGCGGTCGCCGGGCCTGTTGCCGTCCTTGCCGCCGCCCTTGCCGCAGCGCTCGAAGAAGTACTGCTTGAAGGCGTTCGGCTCGGTGGTGCTGCCCGATTTCGACGACACGATGAACAGTGTTTTCTTCGGGTCGATGCGCTTCTCGAACGCCTTCACCTGCGCCGGCACGGTCGAATCGAGCACGTGCAGGCGGGGATGGCCGGCGATGGCGCCGAAGGTGCGGCTCAGCACGTCGGGGCAGAGGCTCGAACCTCCCATGCCGAGCACGGCGATGTGCTCGAAGCCGCCGGCCTTCACGTCCTCGGTGATCGCCTGCAGGTGCTCCGGATGATCGCGTTGACCATCGACGACGTGTAGCCAGCCGAGCCATTGTGCTTCATCGCTTCCCGACCAGAGGGAGGTGTCCTGGCGCCACAGCTTCCGCACCCGGCCGTTGGCGCGCCAGGCATCCAGCTCCTTGTTCGCGGCATCCTCCGCCGCGCCGAGCCGGGCCGACTGTGCCGCCAGCGTCCCCTTGAGCAGCCCCTGTCGCTTCTTCGCCACCACTGCCAGCAGCCGATCGAACGCCTCGGAGAACTTCTGGACTCCGTCGGCGAGCAGGTGGTCGGTCACCTTGCGCATCGAGATGCCAAGCCGGTCGAGAAGCTGCAGCGCGTCCACCGCCCGCTGCGCTCCGGCATCGCCGTCGGCGATCAGCGCCGGGCCGACCGTTCCCTCCCGGCGGAAGATGGCGAGCGTTTCGGCCGGGACGGTGTTCACTGTGTCGGGGGCGATCAGCTCGTCGACGTACAGCGTCTTGCGGTACCGTGGGTTCTTGGTGCCGGTGCTGGCCCACAGCAGACGCTGCGTGCGGGCGCCCTGCTGCGCCAGCTTCTTCCAGCGCGCCCCGGCGCACAACGCACCGTAGCGCGCATAAGCCACCTTCGCATTGGCGATTGCGATCGAACCGATCAGGCTTTTCAGGTGGGTGCGGCGCTCCGGATCGCGCGTCTCGTCGAGGCCGGCGTGCAGCTTCTGATCGACCACCGAGTCGATGCGGCTGACGAAGAAACTCGCCACGCTGGCGATGCGATCGATGGCGCCGCCCTCCTTCAGGTGGTGCTCCAGCCCTTCCATGTAGGCGTGCGCCACCTGCTCGTACACGTCGACGGCGAACAGCAGCGTCACGTTGATGTTGATCCCGAGGCCGATCAGCCGCGTGATCGCCGGGATCCCTTCCGGCGTCGCCGGCACCTTGATCATCAGGTTGTCGCGGCCGATGGCGGCGTGCAGCCGGCGGGCCTCCTCGACCGTTCCCTCGGTGTCGTGCGCCAGGTAGGGGGAGACCTCCATGCTGATGTAGCCGTCCCGCGCTTTGGTGCGCTCCCAGGCGGGACGCAGGAGATCGGCGGCGAGCTGAATGTCCTCGATCGCCAGGCGCTCGAAAATCTGCTTGGCATCGCCCTCGCCGCGCGCCACCAGACGGTCGAGCGCGGCATCGTAGTCGGTGCTGCCGGCGAGCGCCTTCTCGAAGATGGCCGGGTTCGAGGTGATACCGAGGACGCCGTCCTGCTCCACCATCTCCCGCAGCTCGCCCGACTCGATCAGCCCGCGCCGGATGTTGTCGTACCAGATGCTCTGTCCCTGCTTCTGTACCTCGACCAGTCGGTTCGTCATGCGCTGCTCCTCATTGCAGATGTGGTGACGGATTTCTGATTCGGGACACTAGCATATCCCCAACGCCCGGGTGAATCGCGTGCGACCAGGAGACGCGATGTGGCTGTGGCCCGCCTTGCACTAGAATACGCCGGGTGGTGCGACTATTGAGGCTTGCCGCTCGTGATGGATGGCCTGAAGCGTTTCATCAAATCAATTCCGCTGCTGGGCCCGCGGGCTGTTCGATGGGCGGCATCCCGCCGTCGCCGGCGGGGAGAGGCGGCGTTTCCCGGCTCGGCCGACTACTGGGAGCAGCGCTATGCCGGCGGGGGGACTTCCGGGCATGGCTCGTACGGCGGCTTCGCGGAGTTCAAGGCAGGGGTGCTGAATCGTTTCGTCGCCGAGCAGCGGATCGAGACGGTCCTGGAATTCGGTTGCGGCGACGGCCATCAGTTGTCGCTCGCGTCCTATCGCGACTATGTCGGTCTCGATGTGTCGGAGACGGCTCTGCGCGCCTGCCGGAAGCGCTTCGCGGGAGACGGGACCAAGCGCTTTCTGCTCTACGGCCCGGGGACCTCCGCCGGGGGGCGGCCCCGCCATTCCGCCGAGCTGACACTGTCGCTCGACGTTATCTACCACCTCACCGAGGACGCAGTGTTCGAGTCGTACATGAACGACCTGTTCGATGCGGCGCGCCGCTTCGTCGTCATCTATTCGTCCGATACTGCGGTGACCGATCCGTCCGAGCCACCCCACGTGAGGCACCGCGCTTTCTCCCGTTGGGTCGCCGAACGCCGGCCGCGGTGGCGCCTGCTGCGGAGGATCCCGAACCGCTTTCCGGTCGGCGATGGAGGAGAGCCCGGTTCGTTCGCCGAATTCTTCATCTACGCGCCGGCGGGTGAGGACGACGGCGGCGACGCCGCGTGACCCGGCGCAGTTGATGACGCATTTCTGACTCGGGACGCTAGGTCGTCCGGGGAGCGCGGCGCCGCCGGGACGAGGCGGTGCGCGGGGCGGTGCGGCGCGCGCGCATCGGACGGCGTGCCGTGCGGTTGGCGCGAGGATCCGCCTCGGCGCGGCTGGCCGGCGTGGTGCGGCCGCCTTTGGTGAGCGGAGCACCGCCGGGGAGGGGCACCCGCACCTCGATCGTCGTTCCCTGATCGGCCCGCGAGCGAACCCCGAGCGAGCCGTTCACCAGGCGGATCCGTTCCCCTATGCTGGCGAGGCCGACGCCGCCGCGGCGCCCCGAGAGCACCGGGTCAAAGCCGCTGCCGTCGTCCCGGATCGACAGCTGGAGCGCTCCGTTGTTCCCCTTCAGCGCCACCTGCGCCTCTTGCGCGCCGGAGTGCTTGCCGATGTTGCGCAGGCATTCCTGCGTGACCCGGTAGAAGCAGAGGGCAACCTCCCGGGGGATGTCGGCGGGGATGCCCGCCGCGCGGAACGTCGTCTTGATGCCCGCCCGCTCCGCGAAGCGCCCGCACTCCGAGTCGAGCGCGTCGACCAGGCCGAGATCCTCGAGCAGAGCCGGGTGAAGCTGGCGCGACATTCCGTGCACGTCCTCCGACAGCGACACCATTTCGTCGCGCAGCTTCCGCAGGCCGTCGCGCAGCGTTTTCGCCGGCGCGCCGGCGTTCCCTTCCAGCTTGCCCGCCTCGATGGCGAGGACGGCGAGCCGCTGGGTGAGATCGTCGTGCAGGTCGCGGGCGAGGCGGCGCCGCTCTTCCTCCTGGGCGGTGATCAGCCGGCCGGCCAGGTGTTGCAGGTCGGCCTGGCTGCGGCGCAGGGCCGCCTCGCCCGTCCACAGAGCGGCGTCCGAGCGCTGCCTTTCGATAGCGATCCCGGCGAGGTAGGCC
>CBDUYA010000075.1:0-11118 GCA_965371335.1 uncultured bacterium
AGAAGCTTCTCGATGGAATCCTCGCGACGCTCCAGATCGAGCCGCTGCCTGCGCAGCGCGGTCGCCATCTCATTGAAGGCGGCCACCAGGCTCCCGATCTCGTCTTTCGACCGCCGGTCGACCCGGACGTCGAGATCGCCGCTTCGCAACCGCCGCGCGGCGCGCGCCAGCATCGCAATCGGACCGGCGACCCTGCGGGCGACCAGCCAGCCGACAGCCGCCAGCAGCAGCACGGTCAAACAGGTGCTGATCAGGATGGCGTCCCGCACGGCCATCGTTTTCAGCGTCACGGCTCGGCGGTGCGCCGCAAGAGAGAGCGCGAGGACACCGACCGTTCCGTCCCGATCGACGGTCAGCGGAGCGCTGAGGGTCAGCGCTCCAGCCCGCAGGGTCGTCAGATCGTACGCCTCGCCGCGCAGGAATATGGCCCTGTGTGCACCGCCGTCCAGCCGCTCGTTGACGAGTTGCGCTGAGAACAGCTCGGGCGTGCTGGTGGCCACGCGCCGGCCGTCGACAAAGAGAGTGATCTCCTGACGAATGACCTTGCTGAGCCAGAAGACCACATCATCGTCCAGAACCGGCTCCTCGCCGCCCGGGGTGATTGCCAGGTAATCGCTGACCATACGACGCACGGTCTGTAATGAACGCAGGCCGTCGGTGACGAGGTCGCGATCGAGCTCACGGGTGCTGAAGCGGGTGACGAAATAGGACAATGCGAGAAGCGGGATCAGGGCGGTCAGGAGATAAATGACCGTGAGTCGTCCGTAAAACGTCACGCCGAGCGAGATCTGCGGAAGGGTGCCGCTGCGTACCGCGGCAGCGCTCCAACGGATGGCGAAGAAGATCAATGACAGCACGGCGTTGAGGAGAAACAACCGCAGCACACCCGCCAGGCGGCCAACCAGTCCCGGCAGCGGATGTGTCAATGCAAACAGCATCCCGTCTTCGGCCTCGAAATAAGCGACCAGTGAACGATGCTCGCCGATCAGGGCGCTCGACCAGATGACCGGACGCGTCGCCAGAAGCTCGAGGTGAGCCGACGTCGGCGGCGGGATGTCGTCACCCGATTCGTAGACGCGGTCCAGGTTCTCATCGAACACGGCCAGCATCGGATCGAACTGGAGCAGCTCAGGGTTGGTTCGGCTGGGGGCCCGTGACCGCAGCAGCGGCGCGTAGGTGTCGCCCGAATGCATCATCGGGACATTGTCATATTCGTTGACGATCGACATCACCACCAGGAGCGGTCTCTGCCGCGGAGCCCGGATCCATCGTGAACCGTAGATGGTTCTTTCCCTGACGGTCAGGTCGGTCGGTCCCGTGTGCTCAATCGGATCACCACCAGCCTGCTGGCGGGCAATCTCGAAGGGGACCTGCGCCGCCGGCGCGACCTTCACCTCGAAACCGCTCAGTATTCTCCCCGCCTCGTCGTAGATGCGCAGGGTCGATGCGAGTCCCATCGATGCCATCGGCGTCCGGCTCCAGAGGCGGTAGGCGACCCCCGGGTCACCGGTCACTTCCTTCTCCGCGGCGAAATATGCCAGCCTGACGAACTCGGACTCCTCAGCCGCCAGCAGCGAATCATGCAGGACATCGAAGCGCCTCTGCGACTGGTGCTGGACCCTGGGAACCAGATCACTCTCGATGAAGTCGATGCGGAGACGCTGGTAGGCATTCTGCAGGGAAGGCACGTAGAGCATCGTCAGAACGAACACGGCCGCGCCGGCCCGCAACAGCAGGGGAACGCGCTCCTCCGGAGCGCCCCGCATCCACCGGGGGACGGCATCGGGGTCGGCGAAGCCACGGCAGCGCAGCGCATATTCGAACGACGCCAGCAGCAGAAATGCGAGCGATGAGACCAGAATGAACAGCGCGGTCTGCAGAGCGGTTCGCGGAACGAACTGGCGGTCGAGCGTCACCCGCAGGATATCGAGGCGGGAATCGAGGGCCATCTGAATGAGCAGCGTGCGCACCGCGATGGCGCCGGCGAGGGCGGCCAGAGGGAGCGCGGCAAGGATCGCGGTGGAGAGTCGTCGAGCCTGCCGGGGCGTCGAGGGAACGGGAAGACCGGCGAGAAACCGGCGGAGACTCCAGACCTGGACAAGACAGGCGAGTGCGCTCATCAGCAGGTCGGCAGGCGATCGCATCAGGCCGCCCAGAGAGGATGAGGCGTAGAGGGTAATGTCGTAGATCGCGAGATCGGGCAGATCGGCGGCCCCCCCGATCTGGAGAAGCATCCAGCGTATCGACCAGACCGCGCCGCTGACGGTGAACAGGCGGGCGATCGGTGAGAGGGGGGGAGAACGCAGCAGCGGTAGCGCCCAGACGAGCGCCAGAATCGCGGCGAGGGCGAGGACAGCGCCGCGCCTGAGCTTGTTCCGCAGGCCGGCGACCGTGCCCTCGACCGGCCGGTCCAGCAGAGTGACCGAGGCGATGTGCCGTCCCGCACCGCCCGCCCGGAGGGGAATCGTGAGATTCACGGTCGGCCGGCGTCCAAGGCGACCCCAGAGTCGATCATCATGACGCTCGAAGAGTCGCTCGAGGGCGTCTTCACGGTCCCCCGGACGTCCCATCTGGACCTGCGCGGGCGCCGCCCGTCGCCAGCGCGGCAGAAAATCGAATTCGAGCCTGCGCTCGTCGCTGCCCGTTTGCGGCAGGATGGGGGAGCGCAGCAGGTATTCGGCGACCCAGAACGATCCCTCATCGGTGGTGGCCAACGCGTAGAGCCGCGGCGCGGCGGTGTCGCCACCGATGATGGCCCATGCGGGGAACCGGTCGATCGACGCGCGGAACCGGGCAGGCGGGTCGGTTGTATTGCCCTCCCAAGCCAGCAGGGAACCATCGGCGTCATACACCGATAATCCATAGCGCTCTGCGGAGAGTCCGCTCCCGGCATGCCGCCGGGCCACTTCATGGAACAGGCCGGCCTCCCCGGCGGGGACGGCCGTCTCGAGGCGGAGCGGCCGCAGAAAGCGCTCGAGGAACCGGGAAAAATCCTCCTCGACCAGGGTCGCACGACGCTCCAGACGTCCACCGGCACCCTCAGCCCAACCTCCACGGAGATTGCGTTGGGCGACCGATTCGAACAGTCCGGTGAGTCCCAGGAGGAGTCCGCCCAGAACGAGCCAGGCGAGGGAGGCCCGGAAACGGAGGCCGGGACGGAGCCGGCTTCGCGGCCAGGCGAGAAGGGTGAATTGCGCGCCGCTCATGAGGACGAGGGCCACGCGTCCCCAGAACGGCAGGGCGGTGAAATTCCGCCCGAGGTCGAGGCAGAGGGTCAGCAGGATCGAGACGGGAAGAAGGTACGATAGCAGGGTACTCACAGGCTCACTGCAGATCCCGGATCTCGCGGATCTTCCAGTCCGTGCCCTCCATGGCCAGAATGAAGGAGAGAGAGATTTCGCTGCGAGACTGATCGCGGCCGCTGGAGGTCCAGCGGATAGGGAGGCTGGCCCGCCCATCCCGCCGCGGTTTCGGATCGGCGGAGAGCGCGGCGAAGCGGATCGTGGTCCGCCCCTCGAACAACCGCTCGAACAGGAGGAGCAGCTGGTCGGCACCGTAGTAGCCATCCGACGAAGTGAGGGCCCTGGTGGCGACGAACGTCTTGACCTTCCGTGACAGGGCCGCCCGCAGCAGGGCGGCGTCGCAGTGCACGAAGGCGCGTTCCACCCGCCCATGCAGTTCCGCCAGGGGGGATGGTGGTGATTTCTCCCCGGCGGCGAGCGCCGTGGTCACCGGGAGGCCGAGGAGCAAGGTCGCGATGAGGGGCGGCAGCGCCGTGGCCGAAATACGCTTGCTGGTCGGGGACATTGACGGCATGGGATTTCCGCTGCGGCCGCTCTTTTGCCCGCAGGGCCACTCTTTATGTTAGTCGAGCCCCGGCAGGGGGTCAAGCGTTGCTCGATTCCCCAAAGCTCTGGTAAGATGCGACTTCTTTCATTTTCGTGAGCGAGCAGGACGATGCGGAGGTGAGAATTGAGCCTTGCAGATGACCGTAAGGAAACGCCGGCGGCGCGGGCGGATGAGGTTCTCGATACCGTCGGCCTCTACTGTCCGATCCCGATCATCCGGACCGCCGAGAGGATGAAGCGTCTCGACGGCGGTGCCGTGCTCGAGGTGATTTCCGACGATCGGGTGATCCTGATCGACATGCCCGCCTGGTGCCGCTCGACCGGGAACTCATTCCTCGGGTCGCGCCGGGACGGGGACGAATTCCGGCTTCTGGTGCGCAAGAAAGTGGGGCATGCATGAGCGATACAACGGCCGGGCGCCCCGGCAAGGTGAAGGCGATCGGCCTGCTTTCGGGCGGCCTCGACAGCACCCTCGCCGCCAAGGTCCTGCTCGAGCAGGGGATCGAGGTCATCGGGATCAACTACTCCACCGGATTCTGCATGAACGACCACCGGCGCGCACTTGGGCGCGAGGAGGAGGATCCCCGCAGGCTGCGCAACGAGGGACTGCGCGCCGGTGCCGATCTCGGCATCCCGATCGAGATCCTGGATGCAGGCGAAGCGTATCTGAAGATGGTACTCAATCCGAAGCACGGATACGGTAAGCGCGCCAACCCGTGCATCGACTGCCGTATCTTCATGATTCACGGCGCCGCCGATTACATGCGCGAGCATGGCGCTCATTTCGTCTTTACCGGTGAGGTTTTGAACCAGCGGCCGATGTCGCAGCACATGCGATCGCTGCAACTGGTCGAGAAGGAGTGTGGTATCGCCGGCTACCTGCTGCGCCCGCTGTCCGCGCAACACCTGCTGCCGACCATCCCGGAGCAGCGCGGATGGATCGATCGCGGCAAACTGCTGGCGATCTCCGGCCGCTCCCGGAAGGAGCAGATCGCCTGGAGCCGGAAGTGGGGAATCGACGACTACCCGCAGCCGTCAGGAGGCTGCTGTTTTCTGGCCGACGAGAACTTCGCCCGGCGCTTTCACGACAAGAAGGAGCACTCGAGCATCGAGGACATCCGGAAGGAGGAGCTGATTCTGCTCAAGGTGGGCCGGCACTTCCGCCTCGCACCGGGCCTCAAGATCATTGTCGCACGCGACGAGTCGGAGAACAATTTCCTCAGCCGGTTCGTCGCTTCGAATTGGCGTTTCGAGGTGCCGGACACCGGCAGTCCGATCACCCTCGTCGAAGGCGACCCCGACCTCGATATGCGCCGCCTCATCGCCGCCATCACGGCCCGCTACTCCGATCGGCGGTCCGAGCCGCTGGTCGAGGTCTCGGGGCGTCGCGCCGGGCACGAGGAACGTCTGACCGTCCCCCCGGTGGCCGATCAGACGCTGGAGTCGTACCGCATCTGAACGGGGGTGGTATAATCCGTCCTTCACGGGCCGTTAACTCAGCGGGAGAGTGCTATCCTCACACGGTAGAAGTCGTTGGTTCAAATCCAACACGGCCCACCAGATTTTCTTTCCCGCCAGTGGTGTCCCGAAGTGGGCGGCTAGCTCAGCTGGGAGAGCGCCGCGTTCGCAACGCGGAGGTCGAGGGTTCGAGCCCCTTGCCGTCCACCACTTCTCCTTCTCATCCGCCCCGATCCAGTCGCCCGGCAATCCCCGTGACAGCGGCCGGCATCGTGGAGCCGCTCTCAAGAGTCCCGATCGCGGCGCATGAGTGCCGCCCGGCACGGGCGGATGGCATCGACAATGCTGACCGCGCCCCTGGGGATGTATCCTGCATGTTCGAGCTGCGCCGTGCGGACGGCAAACGGCTCGAGCTCCGGCAGCAAATCGGGATCCTGGCCGTCGGGCACGTTGATGTGAACGCTGTGCATCTCCCCGTCGATCCTGACCCGGAATAGAACGGTCATCGCTCCGCCCTCCCGTAAGGTCCCCCCTCGCGATCGCCCGAATGTGTCGATTTCGAACGATCGGTGCTAATCCAGCGTAGGGCGATCCCATGAGGCCGGCAATACGGGAAATTACTGGGTTCATACAAGGGCTGCTATCCGGGCAGTTTACGGGCCACAATCCGCGGAATGCGCCGCCACCCGGGACTCATACGATCATTCCCCTGAACAGCGCCGCGCGTGCGGCTTTCATCAGCGATGACTCGCAGTCCCGTCGCGCAAGCGGCTTTCCGCGATCTTGACGAACAGAGAAGGCGACGCTATATGTAGAGGGTATCAACCCCGAAGGAGATTCTCATGCGCGACACGATGCCGCTGGCGCCCGGCGCGGTGCGCTGGAAGACCGTTGTCGATCGACCGGACGGCCGTCGCTGTCCACATTGCGGGTCGGGTGATCTGTTCGAGATCCGGCTGCGCCGTGGAGCCGGGGTCGAGAAGCGGGCCGCCTACTGCGCCGGTCTGTACGATCGCGACCGGCGCCGCATCGTCAGCCGCAGCTGCGGCTATCTCGAGGGTGAAGGGGAGGGCTCCATCGTGGCCCCGTCCTGAGGCGCCGGGGTCATCAGGCTCACGACGATCAGGGAAGCAACCGACGCGATCAGGCTCGAGTAGATCGTCTCCAGGCCGAAGGGGAAGTCTCCCGTCCCGCCCAGATTGAAGCCCCGCCAGACCTCCCAGATGACGCCGATGCCGAAGCCGGCGAAAATCGAGGAGGTGCCGCCGGCCGGCGTTGCCCTCTTCCAGAAGAAGATCGCCAGAAGCGCCGGCGCGATCGACGCGCCGTAGATGGTGTAGGCGGCGACGACGGCGTCAAGTATGTCGTCGAAGAAGCGCATCGACATGAGCCATGCCAGCGCGGCGAGGAGAACCACGGAAACGCGGGAGAGCAGCAGGACCTGGCGCTCAGACGCCTTCGGGTTGATAAAACGCTGGTAGACGTCCCGTGCAACGTTGGTGGCCGGCACGAGCAGGAACGAATTGGCGGTCGACAGGACGATGGCGACGATGGCGGCGAGCATCAGGCAGCCGATGACCACCGGCAGCCCCTGCCGGGCGACGGCGGGAATGATGCTCTCGGAAGCGGCGAGATCCCTGAACTGCGGCATGCTGCTGCCGACCACGGCGAGGGCGATCACCAGGGTTTCGACCAGCAGCAGGCCGATGACCCAGCCGACCACCGAGCGGCGCGCTTCTCTTTCGTCGCGCGCCGCGAAGAACCGCTGATACATGCCGGCGTTGCCGAGCAGCAGGAACATGGTCGGCAGAAAATAGTTCATCGCCTCTTTGAAGGTCATGGTGCCGAGCAGGGTGAAGTGAGAGGGATCGAGATTGGCCTGCACTTCGCTCCAGCCGCCGGCGGACGAGATCAAGGTGGGAACGGCGATCGAGGTGGCGATGACGATGATCGAGCCGTTGACGATGTCGGTGTAGGCGACCGACATCAGGCCGGCGAGAACGGTGAAGACAGTGGCGAAGATGAAGGTGATAAAAATCCCCGTTTCATAAGAGACGTTGGGGAAGACAAGCTCGATGACCCGCGCCCCCCCCCTGAACTGATACGACACGATGATCGTGTACGAAACGATCGTGGCGATGGTCGCCAGAACGCGGGCGGTGGCGTTGTAGCGCGCCTCCATGAGATCCGGAACGGTGAACTGGCCGAACCGCCGGGCCCGTCCGGCGACGAAGTAAATGACGATGATCCCGACCCAGGCACCGGCCGGCTGCCAGAGGGCCGCGAACCCCTGGCGATAGCCGAGCGTGCCGCCGCCGAAGATGCTGCCGGAGCCGATCCAGGTGGCGAGAAGAGTGCCGACGAGGATCGGCCATGTCAGCCGCCTCCCGGCGACGATGAAGTCTTCCTTGGTCTTGACCCTGAGGCTGAGCCAGACGCTGATGGCGATCAGGATGGCGACGTAGCCGATGACGGTGACCTGGTAGACCATCGATATCCTCCGCGATCGGCGTCCATGGTGGACGCGGGAAGGCGAGAAGGAGCGTGTTGTGCGCCACGGCGGGCCACTCTAACGGGGTGCCCCAGGCCTGTCAACCAGAGCGGCGCCGGGTCGCCACGCTCAGGCGCGCACCGCGAGGAGGAGACACTTCAGGTAGCGCGTCTCAGGCACGCCGAGATTCACCACGTGGTCGGGCGCCTGGCCGCGTGACTCGATCACCGCCACCTCGCGACCGGCATCGGCCGCGGCCTCGCGCACCATTTCGAGAAACGGTTCCGGCCCCATGTGGTACGAGCAGGAGGCGGTCAGCACGATCGCGCCGGGTGCGGCCAGGCGCAGGGCCCGGAGATTGATCTCCTTGTAGCCCCGGCGCGCCGCCTCCAGGGCCGCGGCGCTTCTGGTGAAGGCGGGCGGATCGAGAACGATCAGGCCGAACCGCTCCCCCTGACGATCGAGTTCCTTCAGATGGTCGAAGGCGTTCCCCTCGATCCAGTGACAGCGATCGGCCGCGCCGTTCAGGTCGGCATTGCGCCGTGCCAGGTCGAGCGCCGGAGCAGACCATTCGATTCCGGTAGCCGCTTCCGCCCCGCCGCGCAGAGCGTACAGGGCGAAGGCGCCGGAGTTGCAGAACACGTCCAGCACCCGGCGACCCCCGGCGTGCTTCATGATGGCACGGCGGTTGAAACGGTGGTCGAGGTACATGCCGGTCTTCTGACCGGAATGCAGGGCTGCGGCGAAGCGCATGCCGTCGATCTCGATCTCGGCCACCTCCGGCACCTCGCCGTGCAGGGGACCGACCCGCCCCGGCGAACCCTCCCGTAACCTGACCGGGAGGTCGCTCCGCTCGTAAATACCGCGTGGATGAACCGTGTCGATCAGAGCCGGAACCACCGCATCGCGCAGCCTCTCCATTCCCACGGTCGAGAACTGGACCACCAGCCAGGAGCCATACCGATCGACGGTCAGTCCGGGCAGCCAGTCGCCTTCACTGGCGATCAGCCGGCACGATTCGCCCGCCGCGTAGAAACGCCGGCGATACGCCACCGCATCGGCGATGCGACGCCGGATCAGCGACGCGTCGACCTGCTCCTCGCGACGGCGGGTGAGAAGGCGCACGGCGATAGTCGAGGATGGATTGTAATAGCCGCGCCCGATGAAACGTCCGCGCGAATCAGCAACCTCGATCTGGTCGCCGGCGGCAACGCCGTCATCGACGCGCGCGATCTCCCCGGTGTAGATCCAGAGATGACCAGCCCGGACGCGGCGCTCGCGCCCCTTGTGAAGAAAGACGCGCGGCAGAGATGAGCCGGCCGGGGATCTAGTCACCCGACATCGGCAGGTCGACCCCGCGCTCGCGGGCGCAGGTCATCGCCTCGGAATAGCCCGCGTCGGCATGCCGCATGACCCCCGTACCCGGGTCGGTGGTCAGCACCCGCTGCAGCCGCGCCGCCGCCGCCGGCGTTCCGTCGGCGACCACCACCATGCCGGCGTGGAGCGAGTACCCGATGCCAACCCCCCCACCGTGGTGCACCGAGATCCACGATGCCCCCCCGACGGCGTTGAGAAGGGCGTTCAGGATCGGCCAGTCGGCGATGGCGTCGGAGCCGTCCTTCATACCCTCGGTCTCGCGGTTGGGGGAGGCGACCGACCCGGCGTCGAGGTGATCGCGGCCGATGACGATCGGCGCGCTGACAGCGCCGCTGGCGACCAGGTCGTTGAGGCGGGCGCCGAAGCGCGCCCGTTCTCCGTAGCCGAGCCAGCAGATGCGCGCGGGGAGCCCCTGAAAAGCGACCCGCTCGCGGGCCAGGCGGATCCAACGGCAGAGCGCTTCGTCCTCGGGGAACAGCTCCAGGATCGCCTCGTCGGTGCGATGAATGTCCTCCGGATCGCCCGACAGAGCGACCCAGCGGAAGGGGCCCTTCCCCTCGCAGAAGAGCGGGCGGATGTAGGCCGGCACGAAGCCCGGGATGTCGAAGGCCTCGGCAACTCCCGCGTCGCGCGCCTCCTGCCGGATGTTGTTGCCATAGTCGAAGGCGATCGCCCCCTTCGCCCGAAGCGCCAGCATGGCGCGCACGTGGGCCGCCACCGACAGGCGGGAGCGCCTCAGGTACTCGTCGGGATCGCTCTCCCGCAGGCGGAGCGCGTCATCGTACGGCAGTTCGTGAGGCACGTACCCGTGCAGAAGGTCGTGGGCACTGGTCTGATCGGTGAGGAGATCGGGCACCAGGTCGCCTTTCACCATCTCGGGAAGCACCTCCGCGGCATTACCGTGCAAGGCGATGGAGAGCGCCTCTTTGCGTTGTAGCGCACTCCGCGCCATCTGCAGCGCCTCCTCCAGCGTGCGCGCTTCCCGATCGACGTAACGCGTTTCCAGGCGCCTGCGGATGCGCTGCGCATCGACCTCGACGGCGATGATCACGCCGCCGTTCATGGTGGCCGCCAGCGCTTGCGCGCCCCCCATTCCCCCCAGGCCCGCGGTGACCACCAGCCGGCCCGACAGGTCGCCACCGAAGTGGCGTCGCGCCGCAGCGGCGAAGGTCTCGTAGGTTCCCTGCAGGATTCCCTGCGTGCCGATGTAGATCCACGATCCGGCGGTCATCTGACCGTACATGGTGAGGCCCATCCGATCGAGCTCGCGAAAGCGTTTCCAGGTGGCCCAGGCGGGAACAAGGAGGGCGTTGGCGATCAGCACGCGCGGGGCATCGCTGTGCGTCTTGAACACCCCGACCGGCTTCCCGCTCTGCACCAGGAGGGTCTCGTCATTCTCGAGGCGGCGCAAGGTGGCGACGATGGCGTCGAAGCACTCCCAGTTGCGCGCTGCCTTGCCCGTCCCGCCATAGACGATCAGCTCGTCCGGTTTCTCGGCCACCTCCGGATCGAGGTTGTTCATCAGCATGCGCAGCGCCGCCTCCTGCTGCCAGCCCTTGCAGGAGATCGTGGCGCCCCGCGGGGCCTTCCCGTTCCGCGGACCGGCGCTTTCTTTCATTGCAGAGCCCCGGTGACCTGTTCGACGGCCGTCCGCACACTACCGTCCTCGATCAAGGTCTCGACAGCGGCAATATCAGGTGACAGCACCCGGTCCTCACCCCCGTGCGCCACCACCCGCCGCACCGCCGAGAGCGCCGCCTCCACCCCGCGCGACGGCTTCAACGGCGCCAGCAGATCAAGCGCCTGGCAGGCGCTGAGCAGTTCGATCGCCAGGACCGTTCGCGTCTGCCGCACGATGGTCCGGGCCTTGCGCGCCGCGATCGGGCCCATCGAAACGTGATCCTCCTGTCCGGCCTCGGTCGGAATCGAGTCGACGCTCGCGGG
>CBDUYA010000076.1:0-11115 GCA_965371335.1 uncultured bacterium
GGCCTTACTCGAAGTATTGGATCCGGAACAAAACTTCAGCTTCCGCGATCACTATCTCAACGTGCCGTTCGATCTCAGCAACGTCATGTTCGTGGCGACGGCGAACCTGCTCGACCCGATCCAGCCGGCCTTTAGAGACCGGATGGAGATTATCAATCTGTCCGGGTACACGGAAGAAGAGAAGATCCAGATCAGCCGGCGTCATCTTATTCCCAAGCAGATCGATGAGAACGGTCTGACCACGAAACAGATCGGCTTCATGGAAAAGGGAATCCTGACGGTGATCCGCAAGTACACCCGGGAAGCGGGGCTGCGGAACCTGGAGCGCGAGATCGCCAAGGTCTGCCGCAAGCTGGCCCGGCGGGTGGCGGAAGGGGAGACCGGACCCTACCGGGTCACTCCGGTGATGGTCGAGAAGCTGCTCGGCGTGCCGCGGGTGGCGCCGGAGGTCCGCCTGCGGACGAACCAGATCGGCGTTGCGACCGGTCTCGCCTGGACGGCGGCGGGCGGGGAAATCCTTTACGTGGAGGCGACCACGATGCCGGGACGGGGGCGGCTCATTCTGACCGGACACCTGGGAACGGTCATGAAGGAGTCGGCGCAGGCGGCGCTGTCATATGCCCGATCCCGGGCCGCCGATTTCGGCATCAACGTCCATGCGTTCGGTGATCTCGACGTGCATGTGCACGTTCCGGAGGGGGCCACTCCGAAGGATGGACCGTCGGCCGGGATCACCATGGCGACCGCCATCCTGTCGGTCCTCACGTCGCGCCCGGTGAAGCGGACGGTCACCATGACCGGTGAGATCACGCTGCGCGGCAACGTGCTGGCGATCGGCGGGGTCAAGGAGAAAGTCCTGGCGGCCCGTCGGGCCGGGATCGAGACCGTGATCCTTCCCGAGGCCAACCGGAGGAACCTGGACGAGGTGCCGAAGCTGTTCCGCAAGGGGCTGAAGTTCATCTTCGTCTCGGATGTCAACCAGGTCCTGGAGACCGCCCTGGCCGATACCCCTTCGCGGAGGGCCGGGACGCGCGTCGGGGCGGAACGGACGGTCGCCGCCCTCTAGTCTGTCATCCGGCAGGGGGGCGACATGGCGCGGCCGTTGGCGCTCACCGAGCAGACGTTCATCGACTTCATTGCGCGGCGTGCGCGGCCCGTCCGGCCGAAGCCGGTCGTCGGGATCGGCGACGACACCGCGGTCCTGAGTTTTCCCCCGCGCACTCAGACCCTCCTGACCACAGATCTGCTGACCGATGGGGTGCATTTTCGCGCCGACCGCACGCCCGGCGTCCTGCTCGGGCGCCGGGCTCTCGCCGTGAACCTCAGCGATATCGCGGCCATGGGCGGTGTGCCGCACTCATGTGTCGTGGCGGTGGGATTTCCCCGCGGCACGGACTTCGCCTACGCCCGCGGTATTGCCCGGGGCCTGGTCGACCTGGCCGGGAAGTACAAGGTGGCGCTCGTCGGCGGTGACACCTGCGCCGCGCGGGCGCTGTTCGTGAACGTGACCCTGGTGGGTCTGGTCGAGACGGGACGGGCGGTCACCCGCTCCGGCGCCCGCCCTGGAGATCATCTCTACGTGACCGGAACGCTGGGTGGCTCGGCGGCCGGGCTGGCAGTTCTCGAGCAGCGACGACGCGGTCGGTCCGCGGGCCGCATCCGGAAGACGGCCCCGGCGACGAGTCGCCGCCGGGCGATCCGCGCTCATCTCGACCCCACGCCCCGCTGCGCAGCAGGGCGCGCCCTCGGGCTCACCGGACTGGCGACCTCCATGATCGATCTGTCCGACGGCCTGGCGCAGGATCTTCCCCGGCTCTGCGCCGCCAGCCGGGCCGGAGCCGTCGTGTCGCAGGCCGCGCTGCCGGTCGCTCCGGTGGCCAGCGTTCTGTTCGATCCCCGCGAGGCGGTGCGCCTGGCGCTGTGCGGTGGTGAAGACTACGAGCTTCTGTTTACGGCACGGCCCGGGTGTGAGCCGCTCATCGCGGCTCTCTTCCGCCGTCTGCGCCTGCCGATCCACCGCATCGGACAGATCCTCCCGCCAGGGTCAGGCATCAGAGCGGTCGACGGCGCAGGATGCTACCGGTCGCTGCCGACCGCGGGCTTCGAGCACTTCCGGCGCTGAGGCGCGACCGTTGACCTGTGACATCCGTCCCCGTATCATGCGCCGCGCCATCGGCGCCGGCCGGGCTTTGTTCGGCCGCGCAGGCTTCCGGAGGGTGGGCGCCCCTCCACCCTCCAGACAATGGATGAAGCGACGCTCATAGAGTCTGCCGCTGGCGGTGACCGGGCCGCCTTCGAGACGCTCGTGAAGCGCAAGCGGGACCGCGTTTTCCGGACCGCCTTCCATCTCATCGGTGATCGCGAGCTGGCCCGGGACGTGACCCAGGAGGTGTTCCTGCGTCTCTACCGGGTGCTGGGGCGCTTTCGCACCGGAGAGCGCTTCGATCCCTGGCTGCGCCGGATGACCGTTCACCTCGGGATCGATGCGCTTCGCCGGGAAAAGCCGCATCGGGCCGCGACGCCGATCGATGATCTTCCGGAGCGCTCCGCACCGGATCCTGGCGGGACCACCATCACGGCGGCCGGGGATCCTTCGTCCGTCGACGAGGCGCTGCGCAGGCGCGAAGTCGGGCGTATCTTTCTCGAGCTGGCCGCCCTGCTGTCGCCGAAGCAACGGGCCGCTTTCGTGCTGCGCGAAATCGAGGGATTGACCACGGCCGACGTGGCGCAGGCGCTTCACACGCGCGAATCGACGGTCCGCAACCACATCCTGCAGGGACGCCGGATCCTGCAGGAGGCTCTCCGCCGCCGCTATCCCGAATACTGTCCCCCGCGGCGCAGCGGCTGATTTTTCGGCTCCCGGAAGTCTCGGACAGGTTCCTGACTAGACGCGCCGGCCGGCTGCCCCGTATGGAGATTGAGGATGGAATGTCGTTCGCATTGTCCGGCGGGGAAACCTGAGGCCGGCGTGCAGCGGAGGCGGGATGGCCGGGAGATTCACCGGAGAAAAGACTGATTGCAGCGCCATGGCGCCGCTTCTGGAGCGTTTCGCCGCCGCCGATCTCGGAGCGGAAGACGAGCGACGGGTCTGGGCGCATCTCGCTGGCTGCGCGGCATGCCGGGCGCGTCGCCTCGCGCTGGCCGACCCCGGTGCCCTGTTCCTTGAATTGCGCGACGCCGCCCTCCCCGACAACCATTGGGAAGGCTTCATGGAGCAGCTCGGGGAGCGCCTCGACCGCGAGGCGCCTCCTGGCCGGCGCCGCTGGCGGGGCGAATGGGGAGCGATGGTGCGCTATCCCCGGCTGGCGTACGTTGCCGCGCCGCTGGCGATGGTTCTCGTTCTCGGGGTCACCCTGTTTGTCCTGCGGCCGGGATCCCGGGATCTGGCCGGCCGCCTGACCCGGACCGAGGCGGTTCGATCCCCCTACGACAGGCCGCGGCCACGCCCGCCGCGTCCGGCTGAGCGCCTCAGGGGGGGGCAGCCTCCGGCGTTCGCCTTGCCGGTGGCGGATCTCGAATCGTCGGGGCCTCCGGTGCTCGAAGAGGTCATCTCTCCAGGCGCCCGGGTCTATCGGTTCGAGGTCGGCGGGGATGCAGATGAAACCCCGATCTATCTCGTGGTTGACGAATCAATTGAGTTCTGAGCCTGGGGACGGGACCATCAAGGGACGCGTCCGCCACGGCGGGAGAGGGATGTCATCGTGAGAGACCATCGTCCGATCGTCCACGCACTGCTGTGCGCTGCGCTCCTCCTGCCGCTCGTCGCCTCCCGCCCGGCAGCATCCCAGGGAGCCGGTGGTCAGGAAGGGGCCGGGACCTCGGCCGGGGCGCCGGATGGCCTGTCGCGCCGGGTGTTCACCATGCGCCATCGCAGCGTCGACGAGGTCTACCTCCTGGCGAGCCCTCTTCTCGGTCCTCGGGGCTCGATTCGGATCCAGCCGCACCAGCGGACCCTCTCGGTGACTGATACTCCCGCGACGCTGCGACGCATCGAGGACGTGATCGCTGCTTACGACATTCCGCCCCGCAGCGTCGAAGTTTCCGTCCAGCTGATTCTCGCTTCGATCGGCCCGGGATCACCCGACGCTCCGCCGCCTCCCATCCGGGGCGTGATCGACCGACTGAACGCCCTCAGCACCCGCTGGCAGGACTACCGTCTGCTGGGCGATGTGCGGGTGATGGGGACCGAGGGAGAAAGCAGCGCCGTTCAGGTCGGTGACGCGTACCGCGTGGCGTTCCGCATCGACCGGGTGTCGGATGAGAGCAGGGTCATCCGGTTCAAGCCGTTCGTGCTGCAGCGCCGCGAGCCGGCCGTCGAAGGGATGGAGCGCTATTCCCCAATCTTGAACACCGTGCTGAACTTGAGGGATTCGCAGCTCTTCATCGTCGGCGCCTCGAAGATGGAGCGCAGCAACCGGGCCCTGTTCATGACGGTGAGGGCGGCGCTGCAGCCGCCGCAGCCGTAAGCGCGGTCGCGAGAGCGAGGTCACGAAGATGCCGGAATTCATCGCCAAGATCGGGATGACCGACGGAACGGTCACCGAGCGCAGCTTCACCTCCGACTCGGAGAAGGCGCTTCGTCTCGAGCTGCAGCAGAGGGAATACCTGATCTTCGCTATCCGCAAGCGCAGCCAGCTCGCGTCCCTGTTGCCCGATCTGCGGAGTCGGGGCAAGGTGGGGGCGCGGGAATTCCTGCTGTTCAATCAGGAGCTGTCCTCCCTGGTCAAAGCCGGTCTGCCGATCGTGGCCAGCCTCGAGATTCTGACGGAAAGACGGAAGAACCTGGTGTTTCGCAAGGCCCTGTCCGAGATCCGCGACCAGGTAAAATCGGGAATGGCGCTGTCCGAGGCGTTTGAAGCGCAGGGCGAATTGTTCCCGCCCATTTACGCGTCGACGCTCGCCTCGGGAGAGCGCTCGGGGGAGGTGGCGACGGTTCTGCGTCGCTTCGTCTCGTACCAGAAGACCCTCATGGCCACGCGCCGCAAGGTGACATCGGCGCTCATCTATCCCGCCTGTCTTCTGCTGCTCTCCCTCGTGGTCATCATTATTCTGATCACCAACGTCGTGCCGAAGTTCGTCGACTTCTATTCCGATTTCGGTGCCGAGCTGCCGCTGATCACCCGGATGCTGATCGGCTTTTCCAGCTTCGTGACGAATTACGCGTTCATGATCGCCGGATCGATCGTGGTCACCGTGCTGGCGGTGCGGGCCTGGCACCGGACCGAATCGGGGCATCTGACCATCGACCGCCTGCGAGTGAAACTGCCGCTGATCGGCGGCATCCTGCACCGATTCGCGGTCACCCGCTTCGTGCGCACGCTCGGCACCCTGATCGCCGGTGGCATCACGGTCGTCGCGGCCCTCGGGCCGGCCGCCCGGGCCGTGGGCAATCTGGACTTCCAGAGGCGGCTAGAGAAGGTCGAGCTCAGGGTGCGCGAGGGCTCCGCGCTGTGGAGCTCGCTGGAGGAAACAGGCCTGTTCGACGATCTCGCGATCGAGATGACCAAGGTGGGTGAATCGACCGGGTCGCTCAACGACATGCTGGAGAACATCTCCGAGTTTTACGAGGACGAGATCGACGCGCGGCTCGAGACCACCATGTCGCTGCTCGAGCCGCTGATGCTTATCTTCATGGGATTGATCATCGCCATGATGCTGCTGGCGATCTATCTGCCGTTGATGCGCGGCTACGCGCAGTCGGGGTAGGGAGTTTTCATGGCTGCTGAGCCGAAGGATGCAGGGCCGGTCGTTTCACTCGAAGCGGGCGGTACGGAGACCGCGGGCGAAGAGGCACAAGCCCAGCGGATCGCGGCACGGCTCGGGATTCCCTATGTCGACCTGGTCGATTTTCTCATCAACCACGACCTGTTCCGCGCCATTCAGGTCGCTCTCATGTTCCGTTACAACTTCGTCCCCTGGAAGGAGGAGAACGGGCGGTTGGTTGTGGTGATGGCCGATCCTTCGGACGTCCTGATGGTGGACGAGCTCGAGGTCCTGCTCGGGCGGCCTCTGACGCCCTGCGTCGGCACGAAGTTCGCCATCCACGACGTGCTGAAGAAATCGGAATCGGGGCAGCGGGTTCTGGATGCCGCGACCGAGGGATTCAAGATCCAGGTCGTGCGGGACGACGAGGAGGAGGGTGACGAGGCCCTCTCGATCGACAGGCTCACTTCGGCCGATTCTCCGATCATCAAGCTAGTCGATTCGGTCGTATTCAACGCATTGCAGCGCCGGGCCTCCGATATCCACATCGAGACACGGGAGCGGGAGGTGGCGGTCAAGTACCGGGTGGACGGGGTGCTCTACGACGCCATGGATCCGATCGACAAGCGGTTCCACTCGTCAATCATTTCCCGCATCAAGGTCATGTCAGATCTCGACATTGCCGAGAAGCGTATCCCGCAAGACGGCCGATTCAAGCTGAGGATCAAGGGCCGCACCATCGACTTCCGCGTGTCGATCATGCCGTCGATTCATGGTGAGAACGCGGTCGTCCGGATTCTCGACAAGGAATCGGTGAATGAGGACTTCAAGGATCTGAGCCTCGACGTCCTCGGGTTCCCCGCGAATGACCTCAAGCGCATGCGCAAGTTCATCAAGGAGCCGTACGGCATGGTGCTGGTCACCGGGCCGACCGGGTCCGGCAAGACGACCACCCTGTACGCGGCGCTGTCAGAGATCCGATCCAACGAGGACAAGATCATCACCATCGAGGATCCCGTCGAGTATCAGCTTCCGGGGATCACGCAGATCCCGGTCAACGAAAAAAAGGGGCTTACCTTCGCGCGCGGGCTCCGATCGATCCTGCGCCACGATCCCGACAAGATCATGGTCGGAGAGATCCGTGACGAGGAGACCGCGCAGATCGCGATCCAGTCGGCGCTCACCGGGCACCTCGTGTTCACGACCGTGCATGCCAACAACGTGGTCGACGTTCTCGGGCGATTCATCAACATGAAGGTCGAGCCGTACAACTTTGTCTCGGCGCTCAACTGTATCGTGGCCCAGCGGCTGGTGCGGATGATATGCGAGAAATGCCGGCAGAGGGTGACCTACACCCCGCAGCAGTTCGAGGAATCGGGCATCGACGGATCGAAATACGCCGATCATCCGTTCTACGAAGGGCGAGGCTGTATCGACTGTAACGGCACCGGCTACATGTCGGCTGGCGATCGCCGAAATACTCGATATGAGCGATCGCATACGCGAGCTGATCCTCAATCGACGCTCGGCATCTGAGATTAAGAAGGCCGCGCGCGAGGAAGGAATGACCTTCATGCGGGAGGCGGCCGTGCAGCGTGTCCTGGAGGGTAAAACCACGCTGCGGGAAATCAACAAGGTCACGTTCGTGGAGTGACGCCGGCGGCGGCGGAGGTGGTGTCTTGAATGTGAATGATCTGATGGCGAAAGCCCGCAGCCTGCTCGAGGGCGGAGTGCAGGACAGCCGCCTGCTGCCGCGCTACCCCGGGCTGGCGGTGGAGATCGCACCGCGGCGCATTACCGCGGTGCACATCGTCAGGGATCGAAAGACCAGGGAGAACGTTTTGAAGGGCGTGCAGTCGCGCGAGCTGCCCGATGGCGCCATCGAGCCGTCGCTGACCGGGCAGAACGTGCGCAACCCTGTGGCGGTCGGCGCCGCGATTTCCGAGGTGCTCGAGGCGATCGGTGCGGGCGAGCATCGAGTATCACTGCTGCTCCCGGATCATGTCGCCCGCGTGGCGCTGCTGCAGTTCGCCACCCTGCCGCGCTCGCGCAAAGAGCTGGGGGACCTGGTCCGTTTCCGCATGGCCAAGGCGCTTCCGTTCAAGACCGAAGATGCGGCCCTCGACGTGCAGGTGGTGTCGGGAAGCTCCGTTCCGGGAGATGCCGGCGGCTTGATGGTGCTTTCCACGTTGATCAAGCGCAGCATCCTCCATCAGTACGAGGCGCTGTTCACTGCGGCTGGCTACTGGCCCGGGCTGGTGGGGCTGTCGACCTTCGAGCTGTTCAATCTGTTCCGGGGACAGGTCGATTCGGACAGCCCTGCCGACAAGGACGTGCTGCTGCTGAACGTGACGCCGAACTACGCCTCGATGGTCATATTCAACGACGGGAACCTGATTTTCTACCGCTGCAAACCGCACCTGGAGAACGGCAACGAGGAGGAACGCGTCGTTGCCCTGAGGCGCGAGGTCTATACCTCGCTCGCTTTCTACCAGGAAAAGCTGCTCGGTCGAGGGATCGGCCGGCTCTTTCTGCGGGTCGTCGGGCTGCCGAGGGAAGCGGTTCGCTCCGCCGTCGCCTCGGAAGTTATGTGCGAGGGCCGGTGGCTCGATCTGCAGCAGATCGTGAGCCTTGGAGAGGGGGTCGAGCTCGACGACCAGGAGGCCGCGTGGGCCTCTCCGGCATCGGGGGCGGCGGTCGGGAGGAGGGCGTGAAGGCACTGACGGCCAACCTGGCGACCCGCCCGTTCCGCAACAACACCGTCATCGGGTCGATCGTGACCGGTGTTGCCGTCGGATTGCTCGTGGCGACCCTCTACAACCTCTATATCTTTCTGAGCTACGGGAGCAGCTATGCTCTGCTCCTCGACGATCGGGATCGCAACCGGACGAAGCTGGAAGAGCTGGAGGTGGAAGAGCGATCCCTGGTGAAGCAAATCAAGGCCCGCGATTTTGCGACCGCCTTCGATCGGGGCAGCGTCGCCAACGAGCTGATTCTGAAGCGCACCTTCTCGTGGACCGAGCTGTTCAACAAGATGGAGGGTCTCATACCGCCGGCGGTCATGATGTCGGCCATCCGGCCCAATGTCAGCTCCAGCGTCATCGTCATCCGGGTGGAGGGGGTGGCCAAGACGCACGGGGCGTTTCTCGACCTGCAGGAGAATCTGCTCGCCCACGAAGCCTTCTCGGCAGTCTATCCCGCCAGTATCCGGCGCCTCAATCCAAGCAGGCCGGAGATCACTTTCATCCTGAATTTCGACTACCGCCAGAGCGAGCGAACGCCTGCCGGCACCGTCCTCGCGGAGGCCGCCGCGCAGCAGGGGCCGTCGGCAGGGATCCCGGCGGCTGCCGCCGCCGTGGGTGGCGGTGGAGGAGTGCCCCCCGCGACCGGGGTGGCGGCGGCTGGAGGGGCCTCGGCCCACAGCGCGATCCTGCGGGCGGCCGCCGCCGCGAACGCCCTGCCGGTCGGGCGGGACGGACGGCCTCGCACCCTCGAAGTGATCGCCAGGCGGATGGTGGCTCCCGGGGGAGTCTATGATCCTCCGGCGCTGGACCTTCCCCGGGCCGCGCTGCACGACGCGCAGCTTGGGGGTGCGAAGCGGGCCGCAGCGGCGTCTTCGGGTGCGATGCAGGCCGCAGCGGCGTCTTCGAGTGCGCAGCGGGCTGCTGCCACAGCCGCCCGTGCGCAGACGGACGCCCCGCCCGCGACGACCCCAGGCCCGCTCCAGCAGGCCGGTTTATCGGCGCGGGGGGCGGAGGTTTCGGCGCCATCTCCCCGCGCGAGCACGCCCCCACCGGCAGCGCCGGCGGAAGTGCCTCCCGCGGCTCAGGACACGGCCGCTGCGACTCCCGAGCGGTCGCGCCTGATGAGACGCCGCCAGACGGCGGCTGGCGCCACCGGCAACGCCCAGGGCAGTGCCCGGCCAGGCGGGGTCGGGGCCGTTCCGGACGCCGCCACCCCGGTGGAAACGGCGCCCGGCGCGGGGAATCCGGCCGTTTCGGGAGTGGCCGCCGGTCCGTCGGCGCAGCCCGCCGAGCGGGTTGATCTCGATCTCGATTTCGCCAACCGGCCGGTGCGCGAGGCGTACCGGATCCTAGGACAGGCCCACGGAGTCCGCTTCGTCGTCGATGCAGCCATCGATCGCAAAGCCTCGCTCAATGTGAACCTGAGCGGCCGTTCGCTTCCGGACGTGATCGCGACGTTGGCCGACGTGGCGAACCATCGCATCACGCAACTTCGTCCGGGAATCTATCAGGTCGTGGCGATCAGCGAGGGCGACAGTCTGATCGAGCCTGAGGTCGAGGAAGAGAATCTGCCGGCGACGGAGGGCGCGCCATGAACCTGAAGTGGACCCCGAGGCGGATCCGGTTCGACCTGCGCGAAGACCTGTGGCGGGTGTCCGCGGTGCTGGGGGTCCTGCTGCTGCTCAACCTTGGCTTCTACCTGTTGCTGAACCGGCCGCGTCTGCAGGCGCTTTCGGATCTCACCTCCGGGCGGGATGAGGTCCGCCAGGAGCTCGCCGGCAAGAGCAGGGACGGCCGGGCGATGCGGGAGCTGGTCGCGCAATACGACGACGAGTCGACCAGGCTGCAGGACTTCTTCGACCGGAGGCTCGGCACCCAGATCGAGACGATGACCTCGATTCAGAAGGAGATTCGATCGATGGCGGTCCAGTTCCGCATCGATCCGGAGGCGATCGACTACCGGCCGGCCAACGTCGAGGGGACCGATCTCACCCGCTTTCAGATCACGATTCCTCTGGTGGGAGGGTACCCGAACCTGCGACAGTTCATCAACAAGCTGGAGTCGTCCGAGCGCCTGTTCATCATCGACAGTGTCGAGCTGACCGGTGCCCGGGGCGGTGGGGCGATGCTCAGCCTGACGATTCGTATCTCGACCTATTTCCGCATGCCGCAGCCCCCTGAGTCCCGGGTGGCGGCCCGCGGGCGGCGATGAGCCGGAGCCGGTGAGGAGCACGACGTGGAATCATTGATGGCCAGGCGCAAGGAGATCCTGCTGGGGGTCATGCTGGTCGTCCTCGTGGTGGTCTTCTGGAAGAACATCACGGGCGGCGGCACAACCATCGGCTCGGGCACCCGCCGCGGCGGCGCTGTCGGACGCGTCGACTACGCTGCGACGAAGGTGTTTCCCGTGCCCTGGAATCTGCTGGAGACGGAGCGCCCGACCTACGATCCGGCTGGCCGCAATATATTCCAGTTCGGCAGGCTGGCGCCCCCGCCCGCGCCGAAGATCAGCCAGGCGGAGCAGTATGCGATCGATGAGGCCAAGCGGCGGGCCGAGGCGGCCCGTCTCGCGGCGCTGCGCAGGGCCCAGGCCCCGCCGAAGCCGGCGGAGACCAGACCGCCACCACCGCCGCACCAGGCGGCGGCGCCGCCGCCGCCCGCGGCGCCG
>CBDUYA010000077.1:0-10973 GCA_965371335.1 uncultured bacterium
GCCGGGCAGCGCTCCCGCGCGGCCGCCCCCGGGTGCGGAGGGTGGGGGCCCGGCGCCGGGCCCGGCCCCGGCTGCTCCTCGCGGCGCAGGTGGCGGGGCGGATCGGGGATGAGCGCGCCATCGAGCCGCTCGCCGTGATGCTGGCGGAGGGAGCGGTCGAGGCGAGAAGGGCGGCGGCGGGCGCGCTCGGTGACCTTGGCCTGAGCGGGGGCATTCCACCGCTGCGGGCAGCTCTCGGCGAGGAGGAGGTGACGGTGCGGGAAACGGCCCTCGGCGCGATCGTGCAGATCGCCGGCGAGGCGGCGCACGCCGTGGTCGAGGATCACCTGAGCCGCGAGCCGGATCCCGGTCTGCGGCAGCGGGGGCGCGATCTGCTGGAGGGGATGTGAACTCGCCCGACGCGGGGTAGCCGGATCGGATAGAATGGCGCTCCACGCGACAGGAGGAACAACCATGGCGGACAAGAAACCCGCAATGCCGAAGGTGACCTACGCCACCCTGGCTGCGGGGCAGACACCGGAGTTCAGCAAGGCTTATGACGAGGCGCTCGAGGCGGTCCGCGGCAGTGTGGGGAAGACCCATCCGAACCTGATCGGCGGCCGCGAAGTGACCGCCAGCGAAACTTTTCAGGACACCAGCCCGAGCGACACCCGCATCGTGCTCGGAAAGTTCCAGAGTGGCACGCGCGAAGATGCGCGTGCAGCCATTGACGCGGCGCGCCAGGCGTACGAGACGATCTGGCGGGACATGCCATGGCGTGAGAGGGTCGCCTATGTCCGCAAGATCGCGGCCGCGATCGAGAAGCGCCGCTTCGAGCTGTCGGCGCTGATGAGCCTGGAGGTCGGCAAGAACCGCCTGGAGGCGATGGGCGACGTGCAGGAAACGGCCGATCTCATGACCTACTACTGCGATCAGGTCGAACAGCACGAAGGGTATGAAGTCCCGATGCAGACCCTGTCGGAGCGCGAGCAGAACCGCGACGTGCTGCGCCCGTATGGGGTGTGGGCGATCATCTCGCCGTTCAATTTCCCGATGGCGCTGGCGGGCGGGCCGGCCTCGGGCGCCCTGCTGGGCGGCAACACCGTCGTCTTCAAGCCAGCGACCGATACACCGATGACCGGCTTCGGTCTGGCGGAGGCGTGCCGTGATGCGGGCCTGCCGGACGGCGTGTTCAACTACGTGAGCGGTCCCGGGTCGACGGTCGGCGAAGAGCTGATCGGCAACCCGGGGGTGGACGGCGTGCTGTTCACCGGCTCCAAGGACGTCGGCTTCGGTATCTATCGCAAGTTCGCGACCCGGTATCCGAAGCCGTGCATCACCGAGATGGGCGGTAAGAACCCGGCCATCGTCACGGCGAACGCCGATCTCGACGAGGCGAGTGAGGGGGTGCTGAAATCGGCCTTCGGCCTGCAGGGCCAGAAGTGCAGCGCCTGCTCGCGGGTCTACGTGGAGAGAAGCGTTGAGAAGGAATTCACCGAGCGGCTGGTCGAGAAGACCGGCAAGATCGTCATCGGCGATCCCGCTCTCCAGGAGAACTGGCTCGGCCCGGTCATCAACCGGAGTTCGTACGACAAGTATCTTAAGTACGTCGAGCAAGGCCGTAAGGACGGCAAGATCCTGATCGGGGGGGAGCAGTTGAAGAGCGAGCCGTACGCCCACGGCTACTTCGTGCGGCCGACGGTCATCGCCGGCCTGCCGAAGGACCATGCGCTGGCGGCGGACGAGATGTTCCTGCCGATTACCTGCGTGTGGGAGGTCGATTCGCTCGATGAGGCGTTGACGCTCTCCAATCGCACCGAGTTCGGTCTGACGGCCGGCCTGTTCAGCCGTGACGATGCGGAGATCAAGACCTTCTTCGACCGGATCGAGGCGGGGGTCGTCTACGTCAACCGGCGCGCCGGTGCGACGACCGGGGCGTGGCCGGGGATCAACCCGTTCGGCGGCTGGAAGGGGAGCGGCTCGTCCGGTAAGTCGAGCGGCGGGCCGTACTACGTCGCCCAATTCATGCGCGAGCAGAGCCGTACGCTGATCCGCTGAGCATCACGGAGGATCAGTGGGGAAGCCGAACGGCGCCCGGAGCGGCCCCGCCGGCCAAATGAGCGGCGGGGCGCGACGGTGGGGTACGCGGTTGTCCGATTCTCGTATGACGCGAGATGACATCCGGGCGGCGGAGGCGCGGATCGCGGGGAAAGTCGTCCGCACGCCGCTTCTTCCGTCGATCGAGCTGGAAGAGCTGACCGGCGTCCCGTCGTATCTGAAGCTGGAAAACCTGCAGCGGACCGGATCGTTCAAGCTGCGTGGCGCAACCAACCGGATACTGCAGATGTCGGCCGGAGAGCGCCGGCGCGGCGTGGTGACGGTGTCGAGCGGCAACCACGGCAGGGCGGTCGGTTACGTGGCGCGCGGGCTGGGCATTGACGCGGTCGTGTGCCTGCCGGAGACGGTGCCGGCCAACAAGGTAGCGGCGATCCGGCGGGGCGGCGCGACGGTGCGCATCGCAGGAGCGACCTACGACGAGGCGAGCGAGCACGCCCGTCGCCTCGAGCGGGATGAGGGGAGGGTTCCGATCCACCCTTTTGATGATCCCGCGATCATCGCCGGACAGGGAACCATCGGCGCGGAGATCCTCTCCGATCGACCCGGCATCGACACGCTGCTCATCCCCCTGTCGGGGGGAGGGCTGATCAGTGGCGTCGCCCTGGCGGTCAAGGCGGAGCGGCCCGCGACGCGGGTGATCGGCGTCAGCATGGAACGGGCGCCGGTGATGCACGAGAGCCTGCGGGCGGGTCACGTGGTAAGCATTGAAGACGAGCCGACCCTGGCCGACGCGCTGGCCGGCGGCTTGGGAGGAGAAAACCGCTACACCTTCCGCATCTGCCAGGAGCTGGTTGATGATTCGGTGCTGGTCCCGGAGGCCTCGATCGCCAGGGCGATGAGGTTCCTTCTCGAGATCCATCACCTCGTCGTGGAGGGGGGTGGCGCCGTCGGCGTCGCCGCCCTGCTGGAGGGGAAGGTCGCCGACACCGGCCGCACGGCGATCGTGGTGAGCGGCGGGAACGTATCGATGGAGACCCTTCTGAGTGTGACACACGGGAGCCCCGGCAAGCCCGGCCCCGCCGCGGTATGAGGGAAGACGGGATGGAGACGATTGATGGCTGATGGACTGAGCATCGGTCTGCCCCGGATGCACAAGGAGGCGGGGGAGAAGCGCGATTTTCTCCCTTCCTTCGTCAGCCTGCTGCAGCACCGGGGGGCGCGGATCGTCCTGGAGCGTGGCTACGGGGGCCGGGTGGGGCTGGTCGAAGCGGAGTACCACCGCGTTGCGCCACAGGTCCGGTTCGCCTCGTGGGAGGAGGCGTACGGCCAGGATTACGTGCTGGTGCTTCGCTACCCCACCGACGATGAGCTGCGTCTCATGAAACCGGGGGCCTGTCTCATCTCGATGCTGCATTATGCGACGCGTTCCGAACGGGTCGTCCGCCTCAGGGAGCTGCAGCTCGAAGCGATCTCGATCGACTCGCTCAAGGATGACTCGGGGCGCCGCCTCGTGGAGGACCTGCGGGCCGTCGCCTGGAACGGGATCGAGGCCGCTATCCGGGTGCTGCGCAAGACTTACCCGGACGGCGAGTTCAATTCGCCGCAGCGGCCGCCGCTGCGCGTGACCCTGCTCGGAGCGGGGGCGGTCGGCGCGCACGTGGTGCGAAACGCCGTCCGCTACGGCAACGACGCTCTGCGCAAGAGCCTGGTCGCCGACGGCGTCCCCGGCGTGCAGATCACGGTGGTCGATTACGACCTGACCTGCCACGCTTCCTTCATGCGCGCTCTGCTCGGCAGGACCGACGTCTTGATTGATGCGACCCAGAGACCCGATCCCAGCCGGGTCATCATTCCCAACGAATGGGTAGGGGAGCTTCCGGCACACGCCGTTATCCTCGACCTGTCGGTCGATCCGGAGGATCGATCGGCCACTCCGCCACGGGTCAAGGGAATCGAGGGGATCCCCCATGGGTCGCTCGATCAGTACATCTTCGCGCCGGACGATCCGGCCTATGCAGCGATGCATCCCTCGATCGACACGCGCCACCGGCGGTATGTGGTGGCATGCTACTCTTGGCCGGGCGTCCACGCGAAGGAATCGATGCAGGTCTACGGCCGCCAGCTTCTGCCGATCCTGAACAGGTTGATCCAGAAGGGCGGGCTGCAGAACATCTCACCCTCCGGCCGGTTTTTCGAGCGGGCCATCGCCCTGGCGCAGTTGTCGCGGTGGAGCGACGGGCGGAGCGTGCCGCAGGTGCAGCCGTGAGCAGGGCGCCATGCGGGGGGCCGGCGATCGGCCTGCAGCGGCGCCGGAGTCGAGAATGAGCGCACCGAAAACTGCGGGGCTGCCAAGTATGGTGCTGGAGCCCGGCGAGAAACGTGTCTTCATGCCCGGATTCGTCCGCGCCCTGAACCGGCTCGGCCTGGCCGTGCAGATCGAGGAGGGCTACGGCGAGCCCGCCGGCCTCTCCCTGTTCGATTACCGGCGTGGCACCGAGGCGGTTCGCGCCTGTACGCGCGCCGAGGCCTTTGGTCAGGACCTCGTCTTCCTCCTGCGGGCGCCACGGCTCGAGGACGTCGAGCTGCTCGGGCCGGAGTCGTGCCTGATCTCGATGATCCACTTTCCGACCCGGCCGCGCCGCATCGAGATATTGAAGGAGAGGGGCTTGCGCGCCATCTCGCTCGACTCAATCACCAGCGATGCCGGCGTCCGGCTGGTCGAGAACATGAAGGCGGTCGCCTGGAACGGTCTGGACGTGTCGTTCGCGACGCTGCAGGAGGATCACGGAGAACGTCTCACCGCCGGCGCCGAGCCGGTGCGGGTGCTGATTCTCGGCACCGGCATGGTCGGGCGCCTCGCCGTCGATGCGGCCACCAAGCTGGGAAACGCCGATCGCAACCGGGACCACATGGCTGCCGGAGGATCCGGGGTGGTCGTCCAGAGCATCGGCAGGAACATCACCGCTCGCAGCGCCGGCATGCAGCGGCTGTTCAGGCAGGCCGACATTCTCGTCGATGCGACGCAGCGGCACGATGCATCCCGGCCGATCGTCCCCAATGAATGGATCGAGTGGCTCCCGGAGCATGCGGTGATCACCGATCTGGCGGTCGACCCCTATACGCTCGACACCGATCCACCGGTGGTAAGGGGGGTGGAGGGGATTCCGCAGGGAACCCTCGACAGGTACGTCTTCAGGCCGGACGACGCCGAGTGGGATCGCACCGTCCCGTCCTCGGTGCCGTCACGACATCGCCGCACCGTGGTTTCCTGCTACTCCTGGCCCGGCATCCATCCGGAGGAGTGCATGGAGCACTACGCCGAGCAACTGGAGCCGATGCTGGACCCACTGGCGCGCAAAGGATATGACGACCTTTCGCCACGCGGGGGTTACTTCGAACGGGCACTCTATCGCGCCACCCTGCGGTGCTGGCTCGTCGGTTCGAGCGATCCGCATTAAACTGCCTCAGGAGGTGACACAGTGCAGCGTTTATTTATCGGGCTCGTCGCTCCGATCGCCCTGCTTTCCCTCCTCGCCTGCGGCGACGGCGCGATACGGCCGGGAGAAGAGGATCTCGCCGGCCGGGCGGCGCGCCTGGCCCGGGACTATCTCATCGTCGATACCCATGTCGATGTTCCCTACCGCCTGATGGAGAAGATGGAGGACATCTCCGTTCGCACCGAGAGCGGCGATTTCGACTACCCGCGCGCCAGGGAGGGGGGGCTCGACGCGCCGTTCATGTCGATCTATGTCCCCGCCGAGTACCAGGAGAAAGGGGGGGCGCGCGACTATGCCGACGGCCTGATCGATATGGTGGAAAAGTTCCAGGCCGACTGGCCGGATAAGTTCGCCATCGCCCGCAGCCCCGCCGACGTGCGCAGGCTGTTTGCCGAGGGCATTATCGCTCTGCCGATGGGGATGGAGAACGGCGCCCCGATCGAGGACGATCTCGCCAACGTCGGGCACTTTCAGCGGCGGGGGATTCGCTACATCACCCTGACCCACTCGAAGAACAACCAGATCTGCGACTCCTCTTACGAAAAAGAGCGTAAGTGGGAAGGGCTCAGCCCGTTTGGCCGCCAGGTGGTGGCGGAGATGAACCGGGTCGGGATCATGATCGACGTGTCGCACCTCTCCGATGCGACCGTGCGGCAGGTCATGGAATTGTCGAGTGCCCCGGTCATCGCCTCACACTCCTCCTGCCGGAAGTTCACCCCCGGTTGGGAGCGCAACATGGACGACGAATCGATCCGCCTGCTGGCCAGCAACGGCGGCGTAATCCAGATCAATTTCGGCTCGGCCTTTCTCGACGAAGCGGCGAACCGCCAGTCGGTTCAATTGTGGGACGAGCTCAGGCCGTTCATGGAAGATAACGGCCTCACATCCGGTGATCCGAGGGTCGAGGAGTACCGCGAGCAGTACTTCAAGGACAGCCCGAAGGTTTACGCCGGGATCTCCACCATTGTCGATCACATCGACCACGTCGTGGAACTGGTCGGGATCAATCACGTCGGCTTCGGATCCGACTTCGACGGTGTGGGAGATTCCCTGCCCGCCGGCCTGAAGGATGTCTCCGGCTATCCCAATCTAATCCGCGCCCTGCTCGAGCGCGGATACAGCGAAGAGGATATCCGCAAGATCTGCGGCGAGAACCTGCTTCGCGTGTGGGCCGAGGTCGAGCGGATCGCAGCGAACGCGCAAGCCGCCGGCGACTAATCTGCCCGGCTGAGCTTCCCCCGTCCCCGGAAAGCGGCTTTTCCCGCCTGAGACTGCTAACCTTTATCCTGACCCTGCGTCCAACTGATGTGTGGAGCGATCATGAGCCGGCGCAGGGAACGACCGGCCAGCTGAACGGCCGGACGGGGGCGCGACCAGCGTGGCAGAAGCGGACGAGGGAAGGCTCATTGCCGAAGCCCGGGGTGGCGACGCCGCGGCCTTCGAGGCGCTGGTCCGCCGATACGACCGGCGGGTGCTGCGCCTGGCCCTCCGCTTCGTGGGAGAGGACGAGGCGCGTGACATCTATCAGGAGGTATTCCTCAAGGTGTTTTGCTCACTGGCGCGGTTCCGGCAAGAGAGCAGCTTCGAAACCTGGCTGTACCGGATCGCGACCAACATCTGTCTGGATCACCTGCGGCGATCCGCCGTCAGGCCTCCGACGTCCCCGGCGGTCCGTGACGCCGGGGACGATGCGGAGCCTCTGGTGGAGCGACTGGCGGACGATCGGCCGGATGGACACCCGGTGCGGACTCTCGAGCGCCGTGAGCTGCGCGACCGCATCGAGGCGGGGGTGCGGGGGTTATCGCCCCGCGAGCGGGTCGTGTTCGAGCTCCGCCACTACGAGGGGATGCGATTGCGGCAGATCGGTGATCTCATGGAAACCTCGGAGGCGACCGTCAAGAACTGCCTGTTCCGGGCCCATCGCAAGATGCGCCAGGCGCTGCGCGATCTCGGTGGGGTCGAATTCCGGCCGCTCGAGCGGTCGACCAATCCGGCGCAGGCCGAAACCTGGTGAGAGGGTGGGTGACCATGTCGTGTGACGAAATCGGCCGGAGCCTCATTCTTCTCGTTTACGGCGAGCTCGATGATGCGGGCGAGCGGGGATCGATCGAGGCGCACGTCGCCTCGTGCACGGTCTGCCGCATCGCGCTGGCGGAGGAGCGGCGGCTGCACGCCATGCTGGCGGCCCGGGAGGTGGTGGAGCCGGACGAGACTCTGCTGGCGGATTGCCGCGACCGGCTCTCGGCGGCGCTGCGCCAGGCCGAAGACCACGCCGGATTCCGCCCCGTGACCCGTCCCGCAAGATGGAGCGGATGGTGGGTCCGGGCGCAGCCATCGCCCGCTCTCGCGGCGGCGTTTCTGGCCATCGGATTCCTGTCGGGCTGGTTCGCCATGGGGCGTGGTCTTCTGCCGGGACCGCGGCCGCTGGCGCAGGCGGGGGTGGCCGGCAGCATGACGACCGATCTGCAGTCGGTCCGTGTCGATCCGGCCGGAGATCGGGTCAACCTGACCTATGACACCCGCACCCGCGCTTCTCTGCTGGGCCGGGTGGAGGATCCCGCCATCAGACGGCTCCTGGTCGACACGGTGCGCGGCAGCGCCAACGCCGGACTGCGGCTCGATGCCATCGGTCTGCTCGAGGGGCAGGTTGCCGACGCCGACGTGCGCCGTGCGCTGGTGCAGGCGCTGCGGGACGATCGCAATGTGGGGGCCCGCCTCAAGGCACTGGCGGCCCTCGATCGGCACGCGGCTGCCGATCCCGAGGTGCGCGAGGCGATGACCGAGGCCCTGCTGCGGGACGACAATCTCGGAGTCCGCGTGCGGGCCATCGACGCCCTCGCCCGCGCCGGTGATCCGCGGCTGGCCCCGCTCATGCGGCGCCTGGCACGCGACGATTCCGAGCCGTACATCCGGCTCCGTTCCGGTGCAATTGCCGACGAAATGTATGCCAGGGCAAGACCAAGATGATGAAGAGCCTGCGGATCGTCGCCTTGCTGCTTCTCTGTCTGACCGCCGCCCCGGTGCGCGGCCAGGAGGCGCGGTATTTCGCGGAGGGCCGTCAATTGGTGCATGAGCTGTCGGGCGCGATTCCGGCGGACGATGTCAGTGTCCGGGTGGAATCGGACCTCGGCTCGGTGCGCGTCACCGGTGCGTCCGGCCGCGAGGTGAGGTATCGGATCCGTGTGCGGGCGACGGCGGACGATCCCTCCGAGGCGCGCCGTCTGATCGATACCCTCGGCGTGAGCGCCATCCGCAAAGGCGATCGCATTCTCTTTACCGGCAAGGCCTACGCCCCGGAGCTGCTCTCCAGGCTGGCCGTCGACTTCGAGCTGACCCTGCCGCGCGCCACCCCGTCGCTGAAGGTGCTGACCGGGCTCGGCGATGTCGCGGTCCACGGAATCGAGGGGGGCGTCACCATCGTCACCCACGGTGGACGGATCTTCGCCGGTGACGTCGGCGGCCCGCTGCAGGTCGAGACGCGGGGGGGGGATATCGAGGTCGGCCACGTCCGCGGAGATGTGCGGCTGGTGACCGGCGGAGGCGAGGTTCACCTCGAGACCGCCACCGGAGACCTCGTGGCGAGGACCTCCGGAGGTGACGTGCGCATCGGCCATGTCGGCGGCAAGGTGAACGCCGAAACCGGAGGGGGGAGCATCCGGATCGAACGCGCCTCCGGCAACGTGATCGCCGGCACCAGCGGTGGCAACATCGACCTGGGACGTATTCTGGGTGAGATTTCGGCCGCGAGCGCCGGCGGCAGCATCCGGGTGATCTCGGCGGGCCGCGGAGTGAGCTGTGAGACCGCGGCCGGGCTGATCGATCTCGGGGAGGTGCTTGGTCCGGTGCGCGCCATCACCTCCGCCGGCAACATTCATGTCCGTATGCTCGGCCGGGAGGCGTTCGCCGAGTCAAATCTTCAAAGCCTGCTGGGCGATGTCTTCGTGTCGCTTCCCGAGTCTTTTCCGGTGACGATTCGCGCGCTGGTCGATAATCCGGTCGGCCCCGGCATCGTGAGCGAGTTTCCACTGGCGATCACGCGCGAGCTCGAAGAGCTCGGTCGGTCGATCGCCATCGGGGAAGGCGAGATCGGGGGGGGCGGCTCGTTGCTGAAGATCCACGTTCTTGGAGGGAACATCGTCATTCGCAAAGCGCGGGAGATCCAGTAACGCCCGGCAGGGATGCCGGAAGCCTTGATCCATGGTGGCGGGATATTCAGGAGGTCGAGCGATGATTCGCAGCATTGTAATGCCGGTTCTGGTAGCGGTTCTGTGCGTCGCCCCGGCGGTGGCGGGCGACGGAGACAAGGAGATCGAACGGCAGGTCTACATCTTCTCCTCCGGAGGATCGTGGCTCGGGGTGAGCGTCGGCGACGTCGATGAGGATCGCGCCGCGGAGCTCGGCCTGGATGAAGCGGCGGGCGCCGAGATCCAGTCGGTGGTGCCGGACAGCCCCGCCGCCGAAGCGGGACTGGCGGAGGGGGACGTTATCCTCGAGTACCAGGGGACGAGGATCGAGGGAGTCCGCCAGCTCACGCGCATGGTGCGGGAGACCCCGGCCGGGCGGATCACCAATCTGCAGGTGTTCAGCGGCGGCTCGACCCGCATGGTGCAGGTGAAGGTTGCCAAGCGCGAGCACCAGTGGGATGTCCAGCACGAGGGAGGTATGCACTTTGAACACTTCGAAATGCCCGAGATGCCGGAATTCGACATCCCGCACATCGAGATCCCGGAGATCAACATCCCCGGGATCATGGCATTCGGAGGGCTTCCCTCCTCGGCCCGTCTCGGCGTCGTGGTCGACAACCTGAACGGGCAGCTCGGCGACTTCTTCGGCATCGAGGGCGGCAAGGGGGTCCTGGTGCGCTCGGTGATGAAAGGAAGCCGTGCCGAAAACGCCGGGATCAAGGCGGGGGACGTGATCATCGAAATCGACGACGTGTCGATCTCCGACTCGTCCGATCTGCGCCTGGCGCTGCGCGAGCGGCGGGGGGAGAGTCTCCAGGTCACCGTGGTGCGCGACCGGCGCCAGCAGCGGCTGTCGGTGGCCGCTCCCGAGAAAAAGGAGAGAGGTCAATCTGAAAGCGGAGGCTACATCTGGCACGGCGACGACGGAGAAGACCAGCGCGTGGCGATCGAGGGGGCGAAGCGCGCCGCCCTGGAAGCCCGCCGCGCGGTGCGGGATGCCCGCATCGACGTCGACCGGGCGCGCTGGCAGGCGCACCGGGAGCAGTTCCGCGCCAACGAGGAGATCCGGCGAGCGGTCGAGGAGGCGAGACGCCTGCGGGAGGAATCGCGGCGTATCGACACCGCGCCGGAAGGAGACATCTAGGAGCCTAGCCGTTTTCGTGCCTGACCCTGACGATCCCGCCCAGGCCCGAAACGCCCGGCGCCCGCCAGGCGGGCGCCGGGCGGCGAGTGGGGCGGGGGGGGGGGGGGGGGG
>CBDUYA010000078.1:0-10964 GCA_965371335.1 uncultured bacterium
GTCGGGGGCGGGGGGCGCCCCCTGCCCGCAGGCGAGAGTGCCAAGGATCGTCAGTACGGCCGAGAGCAACAGACGAATGGGCGCTCCCGGTCGCGGCGGCGTGAGTTGGTCGGTGCGTGTCGTCATCGGCTCCTCATTTTCTCGCCGGTGATCCAAGCGGCGCGTTGCGACGGCGGGGATCGACGAGATCGCGGACCGCATCGCCGAGCAGATTGAATCCCAGAACGGCCGTCAGGATCGCGAGACCGGGTGCAACACAGACCCACGGCTTGCTCAGGAAGTGGGCCTGTCCCTCGGTGACCATCGTGCCCCACGAGGGGAGTGGCGGCCGGGCTCCCACCCCGAGGAACGAGAGCCACGCCTCCATCAGAATGTTCCCGCCGATGCCGAGGGTGGCGGCGACCATCAGCGGTCCCAGAGCGTTCGGCAGCAGGTGCCGCACCACGATCCTCGATCGATTGGCCCCGATGGCCCGCGCGGCGCTGGTGAATTCAAGTTCCCGGAGGCGCAGAATCTCGCCCCGCACCAGCCGGGCGATCCCCGCCCAGCCGATCAAGCCGAGAACCAGAAAGATCACCGCGAGCGACGGGTGGGGGAGATGGCGCAGGAGCGGGGCGTTCTCCGGATCGGGAACGGCAGCGATGATGGCCAGAGCCAGCAGCGGGCCGGGAAAGGCGAACACGATGTCGGTGGCGCGCATCAGCAACGCATCGATCCGTCCGCCCGCATAGCCGGCCAGGGCGCCGACGGCGATGCCGATCAGCAGCGCGATCGCCTCCGCGGCAAGACCGACCTGCAGGGAAATGCGCGAGCCGTGAATCAGACGGCTCAGCTGATCCCGGCCGAGGGCATCGGTCCCCAGAAGGTGCTCGCGGTCGGGAGGTGTCGGAGGGGTGATGGACCGTGGTGCCACCTGTTCGTAGGGATCGTGGCCGATCCAGCCGGTGAGGATCGGTGCGAGCAGAGCGCACAGGAGATGAGCTCCGACCAGGAAGGCTCCGATGACCATGAAAGCGCTCGGGCGCGAGTAGGAGGCGGAGTGAATCGCTCGCGGGGCGTCCAGCGTCACGAGGCGGACTATAGCATAGGTGGAATCCTTGATCCGCCCCGGTGCGTGTGTTACGGTGCCGCAATGAACCGTGACCAGCTCCGCTTTCTCGCGTCGGGCATACTGTTCGGCTTTCTGGTCGGTTATGTCATCGCGTACGCGATCCACGAGCCGCGAGTGAAGCAGACCGCCGCGCCGGTGCCGGCAGCGGGGAACCTCGGCATGGGGTCGGTGGTCGGGGCCTTGCCGCCCCAGGGCGGTCCGGCGGGGCAGCAGGCCGCCGGCGGCCACGGTGAGGCCATGATGGAAGAGATCGCCGCCCTCAAGGCGGCGCTCGAAAAGGACCCCGCCGACCTTCCGGCGCTCGTGCGGCTGGCGAACCTGAACCACGATTCAGGCAGGTTCGCCGAAGCGGTCGAAATGTACGCCAGGGCCCTGGAGGTGCGCCCCGATGATGTCAACGTGCGGACCGACATGGCGATCTGCCTGCGTAGGGTCGGCAGAATCGACGATGCGCTGGCGGAGTTCCGCATTTCCCTCACCTACGATCCAGAGCACTGGCAGACCTGGCTCAACCTCGGCATCGTGAGCCTGTTCGATCGCCAGGACGTCAAGACCGCCGGCGAGGCGTTCGCACAGGTCGAGAAGCTCAATCCTGGCTTCAAGGATCTGCCCCGGCTCAAGGAGGCGATCCGGCAGCAGGGAGAGGCACCTCCCGGCTCCTGAGTCTCCGCTCGTCCCGCTCCCGATCGGCCCGGCCACGCCGCAGCCACCCCATTCCAAAGAGCTCAGACGATTTGACTTCCGCCCGTTCAGGCATAGATTCAGCGGGGTGTACAGGATCCCTCTGTCCCGGGGGCTGAAGCCGTGATCGACGAGGAACTTCTCCAGGAACTGCTCGCCAAAGCGTCATCCCTCTATAACAACGGCGACTATAAGGGGGCCATCGAGGTCTGGAACGAGATCCTGCACGACGATCCCTCCAACAGCAAGGCGCGGGAAGGGATCCAGATGTCCCACCTGCTGATCGGCGATCTGGAGCCCGGCCCCGAAGACGGAGGCGGCCAGCAGCCGGCCGACGGTGGTGAGCCGGCGAATGTGGCGCTGACCCCCCGGGAGGTCGAGGCCAGGCTCGACGAGGGGGTGGCCCGCGTCAAGAGCCTGCTGGCCGAGCGAAGATTCCCCGAAGCGCTGGAAGGGGCCAGAAGCCTCGCCCCGATCGACCCCGATTCGGAAGATGTGCAGAAGCTGATCGAGGAGGCCCAGCAATCGTTCGAATCGGCTCCCTTCATCGAGGAACATCTCACGCTGGCGCGCGAGCTGATGGCCCAGGAGCGTCACGACGAGGCCGAGGCGGAGTGCCGCAAGGTCTTCGCTCTCGATCGCTCGAACCCCGAAGCGGCCGTCCTTCTCAGACAGATGCACAGACCGGTGCCGCCGGAGGCAGACACGCCCGCCGCGCCGGAAGAAGAAGCCCCGCCCGCCTTCGCCGGAAGCGCGGATGACATTGAATTAATCGATATTCCCGAGGCCTCCGCCCCGGCTGCCGATGATGGCGCCTCGATCCGTGATGAGGGGACCGAGCCGGAGATCGTCGAGGCGAAGGAGGTGGTCGCTCCCTCGTCCCGCATGATTCCCGTGTCTGACGAGGATGAGTCCACGAAGGAGCGCCTGCTGGGGGATCCATCGCTGGAGGCGCCACCATCCGCAACGGCCTCTGCAGAGAAGGCCGCTCCGGCCGGGCCTGCGGCAGAGCGCAGGAAGCCCGCTGACTGGGAGAGCGAACTCGCGCAACTCAATCTCGAGGAGGAGGAAAAGGACCTCCTCGGTGAGCGCCCTCCCGCGGAGGAGCCGGCCGCCGTCGACCCCGCTGCCGGCGCAGGCATCGACGCCGATCTGATGTCGCTCCTTGACGAGGAGTTCGCCGGCAGCGAAGGTGCGCCCGTGACCAGCGGCGAGTCCGACCCCCAAGCGCTGGAGGCGATTCCCCTCGTTCCAGCGATTGAATCACAGGGTGAGGCCGTGCAGGAAGATGGAGGTCCCCCGTCGGTCTCCGCAATCCCGGCTGCGCCGCCGAGGTCCGAGATGGCCCCGTCGCTGCCGCCCCTGGAAGAGCCGGTCGAGGAGCTGCCGGCCGAGGAACTGCCGGCCGGGTCCGTGGACGAGGTGGGTCCGGAGCGTGAGCCGACGCCGACACGCCGCGTCCCGGTGGCGCCGATCCAGGGCGAAGGGCGCTCCAACGTACCGAAGTACTTCGCGTTGCTGGGACTTGCCATTCTGCTGACGTCGGGCGCCGCCTGGTGGTTCCTCTTCCGTCCCTCGGCAGCCGGCGCGAAGGGAAATCCGGGTGGGACGGCCGCACCACCGGCCGGGTCATCCGCGTCTCCTCCCGCCAGCGCCGACGCGGGGCCGATTCCAACCCCGATTGGCGGATCCTCCCGCAAGCCGGTCCAGCAGCCGGTTGGGCAAGAGGCCGCGGCGGCGACCGTGCCGCTGGTCGAGGTTGTCACGGAGCCTCCACCGCGGGTCGATGCGCGAGCGACGACGGCGCTTTCTCCCCAGGAGGTCGAACGGCGCATTGCGGGTCACGTGAGCCGCGGCCGACGGCTCCTGGCGCGGGAAGACTGGCAGGGGGTCAAGAAGGAGATGCGGGCCGCGATGGCGCTCGATCCGTTCAACCTGCAGGTGAGGGATCTTGCCGACCGGGCGCAGGCGAAGATCGAGGAGCATGAAAATCTACTGCGGGAATTCGGCGAAGCACGCCGGATGTTTGAAGGGAAGGATTACCAGGGGGCGCTCTGGAAGCTGTATCGGATGCCGCGTGATCCGGCTCTCGGCAACGTCGATCGGTATATTCGCAACGCCTGGTACAATTGGGCCGCCGTCTCGATGAAAGCGGGCAACAACGGCGACACGCTGGAAAAAGCCGGTGAAGCGCTGGCGACCGATCCGAAAGACGCCGAGGCGCGGAAGCTGCAGGGATTCGCCGAACGCTACGAGGCCCGCGCCAAGGACAGTCTCTACTACGCCTTCGCCGACGCCATCGAGCTGCGCTCGATCGACCAGAAGTAACCTGCCCACTGTGGTCAGTGCCTGAAGTGCCGCGTCCCGGTCATGATCATCGCCATGCCCCGCTCGTCAGCCGCTGCGATTACCTCATCGTCCCGGTTCGACCCTCCCGGCTGGACGACGGCGGTGACGCCGGCCTCGGCGGCGGCATCAATGCCGTCGCGGAACGGAAAGAATGCGTCCGAAGCGAGGATGGTGCCGACGGTCGGCTCCTGGGCCTTGCTCACGGCCAGGCGGACGGAATCGACCCGGCTCATCTGCCCGGCGCCGATGCCGACGGTTCGACCGGGACGGCCCAGAACGATGGCATTGGACTTGACGTGCTTGGCGACACGCCAGGTGAAGTCGAGGGCCTGGAGTTCTTCCGGGGTCGGGGCGCGCCGCGTGGCGACCCGCGCATCATTCAGATTGGTCACGGCGCGATCCCATCCCTGCATCAGCAGGCCGCCGGTGACGCGTCGCAGATCCTGTCCCTCGAAAGCCGCCGCCGGATCGAGCGGGAGCTCCATGACCCGCAGCTTCGACTTCGCGGCGAGCGCCTTGCGCGCCCCGCTCGAATAGCCCGGCGCGATGACACATTCGAGGAACAAGGAGGCGATCGCAGATGCGGCTGCCGTGTCGACCTCGCGGTTCAGAGCCACGATCCCGCCGAACGCGGAAACGGGATCGGTGCGCCGGGCCGCGGCGAAAGCCTCATCGAGAGTTTCTCCCGTCGCAACGCCGCAGGGATTGCTATGCTTGACGATCACCACCGCCAGGCCCTCGAAATCGAGGGCCAGCCGCCAGGCGGCATCGAGATCGAGGATGTTATTGAACGACAACTCCTTGCCCTGCAGCTGGTGGATGCCCGCAATTGTGCCGCTGCGATCTCCCTCGCTCGCATAGAGAGCCGCCGCCTGATGAGGATTCTCACCGTAACGCAGGGTCATTAGGCGGCGCAGGTTCAGAGTGAGGTGCTCGGGGAATTCCTCCTCCTCCGCGTCGGCCGGAGGAGTGGCGGTTGCCTCCGCCACAAACCGCCGGGTCAGCTCGTCGCGGATGGCGCTGTCATAAGCGGCGGTGTGGGTGAACGCCTTGAGGGCCAGCCGCCGCCGGGTTTCTTCGCACAATGATCCCGATTCTCTCAGCTCCTCGACGATGACCGGGTAATCGGCCGGATCGACGACCACGCCGACGCGGGCGTGGTTTTTGGCCGCTGAGCGCAGCATCGAAGGCCCGCCGATGTCGATCATTTCGATCAACTCGTTCAGGCCGGCCGACCGGCGGGACGCGACCTGCGCGAACGGATACAGATTCACCACCACGAGGTCGATCGGCGTGATCGAGGTGCGGGCGAGATCGTTGCGGTGCTGTTCTTTCGAGATGTCCGCGAGGATTCCCCCGTGGATTTTTGGATGGAGGGTCTTGACCCGTCCGCCCAGGATTTCCGGGTGCCCGGTGTGTTCGGAGACCCCGACGACCGACAGGCCGGCGGCGCGCAAGGTGTCCGCCGTTCCCCCCGTCGACAGGAGGGTGAATCCGGCCGAATCGAGCCTCCGGGCGAGATCGACCACGCCGGTCTTGTCATAGACGCTGAGCAGCGCATTCTTCTTATCGGTCATCCGTGACTCCCATCGTGACGATTATGGTGATTCTCGTCCTGGTGCGCCGTCCGCGCCGACGTCGAGATAGGGCGTTCCGGTGAGATCACCGTTGACCGACACCCAGACATAGCGCCAGACGTGCACGATATCGCTGGTCGCCCGCGAATAGGACAACGAGGCGATACCAAACGGGATGGAGCGCTCGTCCAGGGCATCCCGTGTCCTGGCTGTTCCGTCATCCTTGAAAGCGGGCCCGATCAACGCGTAGCCTCGGGTCGCCTGTCTGGCGCGGGCCATGACGAAGCCCTCGACATCGCCCTGCCGTAGTTCGGCCGGCCCGCCGGGTTCGAGAACGAAAGGGATCTTGTCGAGCGATCGTTCAATAAAGAGGCGGTAGGCTTCGCGGTAGAGCGGTTCGCGGGGATCGGAGTCCGATGCGTTGAGTGGAAACCCGACGTCCGACATCAGATGGGCCAGGGTTCCCATCTCGTAGGCGAAACGTTGCAGCGACCCCTGCTCTTCCAGGATCTCGCGGACTTCCTCCACCTTGCGAGCCACCCCGGCGGCGGCCATTCCCTGACTGCCGTCTCCGTGCTGATAGTGAACCTCCTCGTCCTCGTGGCGCGACGGGTCGAGCATTCCGCGTCGCAGATCATCCCGGTAACGGTCGAGGATGGTATTGAGCGCCGGCGGCGATACCTTCAGCGCATCCTGCACCATCCGGAGGCGTGTTGAATCGGTCCAGGAGTGCGTCAGGGAGGGGAAGACGAGCATCAAGATGAGACCTGAGGGCAGCACTCCTGCGCGGGACGGCATGGGCGAATTCTAGCAGCGGGACATCGCCTTGACAACGCAGAAATTCCTGTGCTAGCTTGCCGCACTCAATCCCAGCAGGAGATCGATGTGAGACGCAAGGGTCACGTGAAGTGGTTCAACAACACCAAGGGCTATGGCTTCATCCGTCAGGACGACGGGGACGACTTGTTCGTCCACTATTCGGCGATTCAGTCCGAGGGGTTCAAGAGCCTCGAGGAAGGCCAGGCGGTCGAGTTTGAGATCGGTCAGGGCGACAGGGGTCCTCAGGCTGAGAAGGTCGTCAGGATCGATGTCAGCCCGGCGGCCGAGTAGAATCGCCGCCTCGCGTGACCTCATGCCCCCCGAGTCTCCGGGGGTTTTCCTTGTGCGGCCCTGCATCGCGGTATAATCCGATCTCAAATGAAAAACCTCTGGAGTGAGAAGGGGGCGAAAGGCCTCCGGGGCATCGACCTTCTCGTCTACCGGTCGCGATTGATCGGACAGGACCCGGCGCTGGTGCTATGGGGCGGGGGAAACACCTCGCTCAAGCACGAGGAAGCCGATTTCCGCGGCCGCGCCGTCCTGGTGATGCGCATCAAGGGGAGCGGCGCCGATCTGAAAACCATCCAGCGTGATCGTTTCCCCGGCGTCCGTGTCGACGATCTGCAGCCCCTTCTCGAGCGCCGGGAGATGAGCGATGAGGCGATGATCGACTACCTGGCGCATTGCCTGCTCGATCCGGGATCTCCGCGGTCGTCAATCGAGACGCTCCTGCACGGCTTCGTTCCGCACCCCCACGTCGATCACACGCACGCCGACGCTATTCTGTCCCTGACCAACACAGGCGACGGGAAGCGGCACGCCGAGGCCGTGTTCGGGAAGGACGCGATCTGGATCCCGTACCGTCGTCCCGGCTTCCGGCTGTCGCGCGAGGTTGCCGAAGGCGTCAGGCGTAATCCCGAGGCGCGCTGTGCGATTCTCGAGAAGCACGGCCTGATCACCTGGGGAGAAACGGCCCGGGAGTCGTACGACGCGACGATCGAGATGAATACGCGCGCCGAGAAGTACGCCCGCGAACGGGGACGCGGCAAACGGGTGTTTGGCGGGCTGGTGCAGGAACCGCTGCCGGCCGCAGCGCGACGCGCGGTGTTCGCGCGCATCGCTCCCTCTCTGCGCGGTCTGCTGAGCAACATCGCTGGTGGTGAGCTGGCGCGGGTCGTGCTCGGCTTCGACGACTCGGCCGGGGTGCTGGAGTTCATCGGCTCAGAGGCGGCGCCGCAGATCGCCCTCGCCGGTCCGGCGACGCCCGACCATCTTCTTTACACCCGGGCCCGCCCGATGTTCGTTCCGCGGCCCGCGGCCGTCGATCTGGAGCGTCCCGGGGGAATCGACGCCCTCAAGACGGCGATGGCCAAGGCGCTGGAAAAATACATCGCCTGGTACGGGGTCTTTTTCAAGAAACATGCCTCCCGCCAGACACCCAAGCTCAATCCCTGCCCGCGGGTCATTCTCCTGCCGGGCATCGGCATGGTGACCGCCTGGAAGGATTCCCGGAGCGCCGCCCTGGTGGCCGAGATCTACCGGCATTCGGTCCAGGTCATGCGGGGAGCGCAGGGGCTGGGCGAGTACTGCTCTCTCGGCATGAAGGACAGCTTCGAGGTCGAGTACTGGCCGCTGGAACTTTATCGGATGAACCTGGCGCCGCCCGAGCAGCAGCTCGCGCGGCGGATCGCCTTGATTTCCGGAGCGGCGAGCGGCATCGGCCGGGCGATCGCCCGGCAGCTTGCGCGGGAAGGGTGTCACGTCGTCGTGACCGATCGGGATCTGGGGGGAGTCGAAACCCTGGCGGAGGAGATCGACGGTCAGAACGGGAGCGGTCGCGCCCTGGCGCTGGCGATGGACGTGACCAATGAGGTCAGCGTGGAAAAGGCGTTCGAGAGCACGTTGCTGACCTATGGAGGACTCGATATCCTCGTTTCCAACGCGGGCATCGCTCACTGCTGCCCGATCGACCGCATGGCCCGTGATGATTGGGAGCGGTCGTTCGCGGTCAACGCCACCGGCCATTTCCTCGTGTCCCGGCAGGTGTTGCGGATTCTCAAGGAGCAGGGGCTCGGCGGCAGCCTGATCTTCATCGCGTCGAAGAACGTGCTGGCGCCCGGCAAGGACTTCGGGGCCTACAGCGCCTCCAAGGCGGCGCAGAACCAGCTGGCCCGCATCCTCGCCATCGAGGGAGGGCCTTTCGGGATCCGGGTCAACACCATCAACCCCGATGCGGTGTTCGAGGGCTCCCGCCTCTGGTCGACGGAGATGCGTGAGGAGCGGGCGCGCGCCCACGGCATCAGGCCGGACGAGCTGGAGGAGTTCTATCGCCGTCGCAACCTGCTGGGGGTGCGGGTGACCGCCGAGGATGTCGCGGAGGCGGCAGTATGGCTCGCCTCAGATCGCTCGGCCAAAACGACCGGCTGCATCATCACCACCGATGGCGGCGTGCGGGAGGCCTTCCCGCGCTGAAGGTCGGATTTTACTGCTTGCCGTTCGGGTAGGCGGACATGACGGGAAAGAAGACCGAGCCGCCCCTATCGACGTAGCTTTGCAGCAGCACCGCCGACAGATGTTCGTTGACGCCGATCTGCGGATTGAACTCGAGCAGCGTGAGACGGGGCTCCAGCTCGAGTGCCCTCTGGTAGCTCCTGATCATCTTAACGTAGTCCCCCGACGCCTCGTACGCTGTGCCGAGGTTGTAGTGCACCATGGCGAAGTTCGGAGCCAGCTCGAGCGCCTTCTTGTACGCCCGCTTTGCCTTACCAAACTCGCGCTGGGCCTGGTAGGCGAGCCCGAGGTTGTTCCACGCCTGCACGAAATTGGGGTTGAGCTCGACTGCCCTGGCATAGATCGCCGCAGCCTCGCTAAGCCGCGCCCGGTGCAGCAACTGGTTGCCGTACTCGTTCAGGATGTAGGGGTTGTCCGGATAGCGTGCCGCTTTGGCCGCGAGCGCTTCGAGGTCGATCTGCCTGGCGGCGTTCAGCCCGGGAGCGGCAGTCGCTGCAGCGGTAGCGGACCCCGCCGACGGTTGTTCCACCCTCGCGCTCTCCGGGGCCGGCGACTCTTCGTCCGCGGCGATGAGCGCCGGCGCCTGAGCCGCCAGCAGGACGGCGAACATTGTCAACATCAGGATTCCGGACCATGTTGTTGTTCGCCGCTGCCGCATCGACCCCTCCTCGCGCCGCCCCACCCGCGCTAGAAGGCGGGCCGGGCCTTAATCTTCACTTTATTGCCTTCACAGTATATCCTGAAATCGACCGCCTCACAATCCTTCTTCTGCTTGAGGGCCGCGGTCTGCCGGGCGATTTCCCGCGCAAAATGGCTGAAATCGGCTTGGCGGTTCTCGCCGGCCCGGCGCCCCGCGAGCAGGTAATCCTCGTACAGCCCCCGCAGGCTCGACTCGTCCCCCTGGCTCGCAGCGACCCGCCATGCACCCGAGTTCGCGGGAGCGGAGGGGGCGGCCCGTGGCGCCGGCCGCGGACCCGGAGGAGGAGGCGTGGGCGGTCTCACCCCGTCCGCGAGTTGCTCCCGCTGGGCGGCGCGCGCCGCCAGTGGATGGACCCGCTCGCCCTCTTCACGCCGTCGCACCCGCTTGTTCCAGAGCTCCACCAGGACGTTGAACTTGTTGATCAGGTTGTTGAGGATGAACCGGGTGGCGGCGTTGCGGACCCGCACCCCCTCGAGGTGCCGGATCGAGCGGTGAAGCTGATCGCGCTGCATGATGGGGGGGCGGGGGAGCGAGCCGATGAAATAGAGATCGTACTGGACCTTCAGGCGGCGGATCTCGATGTCGAGGATCGCCAGTTTCTCCTCGATCGTCAGCGGCTTTCCCTCTTCGCTCTTATCCCTCATCCCAGCGAATATAGAGTGCGGAGCCGCTCGATTCAAAAGGCGGAACTTTGACAGCGCTCCGGGTCGTGTGGTGAGATTGTGATCGCCGTTGCGATTTCACCAACGTGATCGGAGAACGGCGTCCTGCTCTAGGGAGCGTCATGGTCCGCTCGAAACGATCGCCAGCCCGCACTCCGGATCGTAATTCGATCCTGCGGGCCCTTCCTCAGATCGACGAGCTCCTGGGAAGCGAGCCGTTCCGCGAGCCGATCGCGCTGCACGGGCGCGATTTCGTCGCCCACCTGGTCCGGGAGCAGCTCGCCGGCCTGCGTGCGGGAATCCGCTCCGGCGATCTCGATCGACGACAGATCGGGAAGCGGATCGCGCGGCTTGGCCCGGTGGTGGCGGAAGAGGCGGAGCGACGCACCCGCTCGAGCATCCGTCCGGTGATCAACGCCACCGGCGTCGTGCTGCACACCAATCTCGGGCGGGCGCTGCTGTCGGAGCGCGCCGTCCGCCGGATGTCTGAGGTGGCGCGCTCCTATACAACCCTCGAGTACGACCTCGCGCGAGGGCGCCGCGGCTCACGGTCG
>CBDUYA010000079.1:0-10944 GCA_965371335.1 uncultured bacterium
ACAGGCCCCAAGCCAGCGTGGCTCTTCTCCTCGCTTCCGATCATGCCGTGCGATCCCTGAACCGGCGCCATCGCCACGTCGATCGCGCCACCGATGTTCTCGCCTTCCCGTCCGAGGGTGATCTGGAGCCTGGTCAACCGCACCTCGGAGAAATCGCCATCTCCATGCCGCAGGCGAGGCGCCAGGCGCGCCTCGCACGCTGGCCGCTCCGATCGGAGATGGCGCTCCTGATCACCCACGGGTTCCTGCACCTTCTGGGATACGATCACGAGATGGACGACGGGACGATGCACCGGCTGGAGGCGGATCTTCTCCGCCGGGTGGCGGAAGTTCGCATCGATCGTCGAGCGCTCCCCTGGGGCGGGTCTCCCGTCCCTCACAATCGGCGCCGAGGCGGCGTCCGGAGGACTCGAACATGAGCGATCAGGACCCATTTTCGCCGGCAACGCCACAGGATGGCCCGGAACCGTTCCAGTGCGGCTTCGTGGCGCTGATCGGCCGCGCCAATGTCGGCAAGTCGACCCTGATGAATCGCCTGGTCGGCTCCAAACTCTCCATCGTCTCGACCGTACCGCAGACCACGCGATTTCCGGTGCGCGGCATCCTGAACCGTCAGAGCTGCCAGATCGTCTTCATCGATACGCCCGGAATCCATAAGCCGCGCTATCGGCTGAACGAGGAGATGGTCCGCATCACGACCCGTGTCCTGAAGGATGTCGACCTGGTTTCTGTTCTGGTCGATGCCTCCGACGGGTTCGGTCCGGGTGATCGGTTCGTCTTTGACCTCGTGCGTTCGGCCGGGTCACGTAATCTGCTGATCCTGAACAAGACCGACCTCATGGCAAAGGAAAAATTGCTGCCGCTGATCGAGGAAGCCTCGAAGGCGGAGCTGTTCGAGGAGATCGTCCCGCTGTCGGCCATGACAGGGGACAACTGTGACCGTCTCGAGGAGCTCTTCAGGGGGAAAATGCCTCCCGGCCCCCCTCATTTCCCGCCCGACACGCTGACCGATCTGCCCCAGAAGCTGATGGTCGCCGAGATGATCCGCGAACAGGTCCTGCATAAGACCCACCAGGAGGTGCCGCACGCGACCGCCGTGGTGGTCGATACCATCCGGCACGATGGCGAACTGACGCGCATCGACGCCACGATCTTCGTCGAACGGAGCTCCCACAAGGGCATCATGATCGGCGAAAAGGGCCGCATGATGAAGACCATCGGGAGCGCCGCCCGGATCAACATCGAGTCCGCCCTCGGCTCCAGGGTTCACCTGTCGCTCTGGGTCAAGGTCAAGGAGGGTTGGCGGGATGACACCTCCCTTCTGCGGCAGATAGGATTGCCTCTGCCGTAGGCGAGGGCCCGCCGTTTGGGCTAGAATGGCGCTCCATTCGGGACGGCAGAGATGAAAGAGAATCTGTTCCTGGTGGAGTCGCTGAAGAAGCTGCTCCGCCGGGGCGCCACGGCGCACCTCCACAACATGCTTCTGCGGGTCCGGCCCGCCGATCTGGCCGAGGCGTTCCGCAGCCTCGACGAGGCGGAGCGTCTCACGGCGTTCCAGCTCCTCGCCGATCGCGCGACGTCCGAAGCGGCCAATCTGCTGGTCGCGCTCCACCCGGTCCTGATCACCGATCTCCTCCGGGATCTCAGCAGCGAGGAGATCGCCCGCGTCCTGCACCGCGTCGCGGATGACGACGTCGCCGAGATCCTCTCCCTGTGCCCCGAGGAGGAGCGTGAGATCATCCTCTCTCTGATGAAACGCGAGGCCTCGGAAGAGGTGCAGGATCTCCTCGCGTACGAGGAGGAGACGGCGGGCCGCATCATGACGACCCGCTTTCTCGCTCTTCCGGAGGAGACTCTCGTGCAGGATGCGATCGGCGCCGTACAGCGGGCGCAGGAAGCCGAGATGGTGTTCTATCTCTATGTCGTCGACCGGGAGGGGCGTCTCGAAGGGGTTCTGTCGCTCCGCCAGCTTCTGACCGTCTCGCCGCAGACCGATCTCAAGACGATCATGTCGACCGACGTGATCTCCGTTCGCACCGAAACCGACCAGGAGGAGGTGGCCCGCATCGCCTCACGCTATGATCTGCTCGCCGTTCCGGTAGTGGACGGACAGAACGTCCTGGCGGGAATCATCACCATCGACGACGTCATCGATGTCATGCGCGAGGAGGCCACCGAGGACTTCTACAAGCTGGCCGGAACGTCCGATGAGGAGCGGCTGATGAAGTCGACCATCCGGTCAGCCGTCATCAGGCTGCCGTGGCTGTTCGCGGCGTTCGTCGGCGGGCTGGCCGCCGCCATGCTGATCAAGGGGTACGCACTGCTCATCAGCCAGGTCGTCCTGCTGGTCTGTTTCATTCCGGTCGTTCTCGGTATGGGAGGCAACATCGGCACTCAGGCCGCGACCATCATGGTCCGCGGCCTCTCCACGGGACGGATCTCCCTGCGCCATGTCGGCGGGGTGATCTTCAAGGAAATACGCATTGCTCTGCTGCTCGGCACCATCTACGGGGGCCTGCTGGCGCTGGCCGCCGTCTTCCTGATCGGATTGAACAGCACAGCGGGGGTCATTGTCGGCCTGTCGTTGCTGGCGTCGATGGCGCTGGCCGCCGTGGTCGGCTCCATGCTGCCGATGCTGCTCAAGCTTGTGCACATCGATCCGGCGGTGGCCACGAGCCCGTTCGTCACCACGACGGTCGATCTGCTCGGTCTGCTGGCCTTCTTCGGCCTCGCCGGCCGCCACCTGATCTCCGGCTAGGGCGGATTACGACGTGCCTCTGCGAGAAGGTGAGGCGTTCGTTCTCCGGACTCAGCCGCTGGGTGAGTCGGACCGGCTCGTCACGTTTCTGACGCGGATCTCGGGTAAGGTAAGGGGGGTCGCGAAAGGGGCGCGCCGCAGCCGCCGGCGCTTTGGCAGCAGCCTCGAACTGTTGAGCCGTGTGAAGGTGAGCTACTTCGAGCGTGAGCGATCGGATCTGACGCGCATCGATGCGACCGATCTTCTGGAGTCATTCTACCGGTTGCAGGAGGATCCTGAGAGGGGGACCGTGATGGCCTGCCTCGCCGAAATCACCGATAACGTCGCCCGCGAGCAGCAGGAGGATGAAGCGCTCTTCCGGCTCCTCCACGTCACCTTGCGGGCGATACGGGACCGCTTGTCGCTCGATGTTGCGTTGCGCTACTTCGAGGTCTGGACACTCAGGCTCCACGGCGTCCTTCCCTCGATGACGCACTGCGCCTCCTGCGGCAAGAGTCTCGTCGCGCGTGGCGGACGCTACGACCGCCGGGAGGGCGTCGTGTTCTGCCTGATTTGTCGCGCCAAGCGCGTGCCGGGGGATGTCGATCTTCCGCCCGCCTCTCTTGGCACGGTTGGCGAGATGATGCGTCGCGCTCCGGCGGATCTTCGCGGCCGGCCGGTGGAGCCGGCGGCCCTCCGTCCACTGGCGGCGCTGGCGCAGGCCCTGTTCTTCGATCTGACGGAACGGCGGTTCAGGAGCTACGAGGTGCTCCGACAGATCCGAAGCGGACCCTGAAAGACCGAGAGGGAGAACCGAGCGTGGCGCTCAATTTTCAGCAGCTGATCATGGCCCTGCAGCAGTTCTGGGCAGGGGAGGGTGCTGTCATCCAGCAGCCGTACGATGTGGAGGTCGGCGCGGGAACCATGCATCCGGACACCTTTTTCAGGGTCCTCGGGCCGGAGCCGTGGCGGGTCGCGTATTGCTCGCCATCGCGACGACCGGTCGATGGGCGGTACGGGCGGAATCCCTTTCGTCTGTACCGGCACTACCAGTTTCAGGTGATTCTCAAGCCATCTCCTCCCGACGTTCAGGAGCTCTACCTGCGCTCACTTTCCGCCTTTGGAGTCGATCCGCGCGAGCACGATATCCGCTTCGAGGAGGACAACTGGGAGTCTCCGACGCTCGGGGCAGCAGGAGTCGGCTGGCAGGTCATGATGGACGGCATGGAGATCACCCAGTTCACCTACTTCCAGCAGTCGGGCGGGATCGAGCTGAGCCCTATTGCGGCCGAGATCACCTACGGCTCGGAGCGTATCTGTATGTTTCTCAACGGAGTGGGCAACGTTTTCGACCTCGCCTGGAGTGACGGGGTGAAGTACGGCGACGTGCGGATGCGCGAGGAAGTAGAGTTCTCCAGGCACAATTTCGATTCATCGGACATCGAGCTGCAGCATCGGTTGTTCCGGGCCTATGTCGAGGAAGCGGAGCGACTCCTCAAGGAGGGCCTGACGCTCCCCGCCTACGACTACACCCTGCGCTGCTCCCACACCTTCAACGTCCTGGAGGCGCGCGGAGCAATCAGCGTGACCGAACGAACCGGTTTCATCCAGACGATCCGCAGGTTGGCGACCCGCTGTGCCCGCCAATACCTCGAAGCCGGAGGCGGCAAGAAGTCCGCCGCGGCGGATGCAACGGCGGCCCGGTCGGAGAAACGGTCATGAAGCGCCCTGCGCCGGAGGGCTGCTCCTTCCTGCTGGAGATCGGGACGGAGGAGATACCCGCGCGCATGCTGCCAGGGGCCCTCGATAGCCTGGCACGCAGACTGCACTCAGCTGTCGTCGAACATGAGCTGGCGACCGCGTCCGACTATCCCTTCACCGGCCGTGTGCGGACCTATGGAACCCCGCGGCGGCTGGCCGCCCGCCTTGACGGCCTGCGCGCGCGCCAGCCCGACAAAGTGATCGAGGTGACCGGGCCGCAGGTGAAGGTGGCCTTCGATTCCTCGGGCCGGCCAACCAGGGCCGCCGAGGGCTTCGCACGGGCCCAGGGAGTGGCGGTCGAGGCGTTGCGTCGCATCACCTCGCCGCGCGGCGAATGTGTCGGCGTCCGTCGCGAGGTGCGCGGCTCCACTGCGGCCGAGGTTCTGGCGGCAGTCGTGCCGTCGCTGGTTGAGTCAATGACCTTTCCGAAAATGATGCGCTGGGGAAACGGTGAGTACCGGTTCGTTCGACCGGTGCACTCCGTTCTGGCGCTGCTGGATGATGGCCCGGTGGAGATGACGATCGCCGGGGTCCGGTCCGGCGGAGAGACTTTCGGCCACCGATTCATGGGCAAGGGGCGCCTCCCGGTGCGCAAGATTGACGATTACCTTGAAATCCTGCGCAAGAACGGCGTTCTCGCCGACGTTGAGGAGCGCCGTCGGATGCTCGAAGAGCAGCTCGAGGCCGTAGCACGCCGCTCTCGAGGCCGTATCGCGCCCCCGCCCGGGACCACGTCCGGCGCCAGGGCGGAGGGCGACACTGAGCTGCTGCAAGAGGTGGTTCACCTGGTCGAATGGCCCCTCGTAGTCGACGGCGAATTCGACCCCGCGTTTCTCAACCTGCCGTCCGAGATCCTGGTGACCGCGATGCGCCACCACCAGAAATACTTCTCTCTTCTGGCGGAGGATGGAACCCTCCAGAATCGCTTCCTCGCCGTGGCCAACTGCCGGTCCGATCCCTCTGGTGCGATCGGCCGCGGCAACGCCTGGGTGCTGCATGCCCGCCTGGCCGACTCCCGCTTCTTCTGGGACGACGATCGCCGGACGACGATGGCCGATCGTATCCCCGCGCTGGAGCGCGTCACCTTCCATGTGAAGCTCGGATCCTACCGGCGGAAGGCCGATCGCATCGGCCTGCTTGCCGAGGCGCTCGCACCGCTGTTTCGCGCCGCCGGGTTCGAGCCGGACGGCGAAGCTCTGCGCGAGGCGGCCCTGCTGTGCAAGGCTGATCTCACCAGCCAGATGGTCGGTGAATTCCCCGAGCTGCAGGGGATCGTCGGGGCTCTTTACGCCCGGGCCGAACACCTCGCACCGGCGATCTCACAGGCGCTGTACGAGCAGTATCGTCCGGTCGCCACGGGCGACGCCCTGCCCGGGTCGGTCGAGGGCGCAATCCTCTCTCTGGCCGATCGGCTCGACACCCAGGCCGGAATGTTCCTGCTCGGAATGGTACCGACCGGGTCGAGCGATCCCTACGGACTACGGCGTTCCGTTCTCGGAGTCTGTCGTATTCTGATCGCCCGGCAGGTCCACGCCCCGCTCGCGAAGCTCTTCGATGCCGCCATCGCCGCCTATGCCGACGACATTGCAGGCGACGGAGTGGAACCCGCCTGGGCGCGGGACACTCTGCTCGACTTTTACCGCGCCCGTCTGCAGTTTCTCGGCGAGGAGGCCGGCCTGCGACAGGACTCCGCCCGGGCCGCGCTGGCGGTCGATGGGGACGGCCCCTGCGACGTGCACCAGCGGATGTGCGCGCTCGACGCCATCCGCAACGATACTGATTTCGATAACCTGGCGACAGCGCACAAACGGATCAAGAAGATCATCCAGGGGCACGCGCCGTCCGCTCTGCAGCCCGGGCTCCTGACCGAAAAGGCGGAACGGGAACTTCACACCGCCCTGGAAGACGAGCGGGCGCTGATCGACTCGGCGATCGCGGAGCGCGACTATCTCACGGCGCTGCGCGCGATTGCCAGGTTGAGGCCCGTCCTCGATCGATTTTTCGATGACGTGATGGTGATGGCGGAGGATCTCCGCCTGCGCAACAATCGTCTCGCACTGCTTCAGCAAATCGCCGCTCTGTTCCAGATCATTGGTGATTTTTCCGAGATCACTGTCACCTCGGACCGCCCGCCGGTGGAAGGCCCCGCCGCAAAGGCAGACTGAGAAGGCTCAACGGGAGAGATACATGTCGCGAAAATACGTTTATTCCTTCGGTGCGGGCCGCGCCGAGGGCGACGGCAGCATGAGGACCCTGCTCGGCGGCAAGGGTGCCGGGCTGATGGAGATGACCCGAATCGGCCTGCCCGTGCCGGCCGGATTCGTGCTCACGACCGAGGGTTGCGCGCTCTATCTCGAAGGGGGACGGCGGGCGCTCAAGCCGATAGAAAGCGAGGTCCGCCGTCATATGGCGAAGCTGGAACGTACAGCCGGCAAGCGCTTCGGGGACGCTCATGACCCGCTCCTCGTGTCGGCGCGCTCGGGAGCGGCACGCTCAATGCCAGGCATGATGGAGACCATTCTCAATCTGGGACTGAATGACCGCACCGTCGAGACCCTTGCCGAGCGCACCGGCAACGCACGCTTCGCCTACGATGCCTATCGACGTTTTCTCGGCATGTACGGCTCGATCGTGCTGGGACTGCCGAGATCCGACTTCGACCATCTTCTCGAGGGTGCCAAAGCCCGCTGCGGCACGCGACAGGATACCGAGGTCGCGGCCGGGGAGCTCCGTACCCTCTGTGGTGAGATGAAGACCCTGGTGCAGCGTGCCACCGGCAAACCGTTCCCCCAGGATCCCGAAAAACAGCTCTGGGGCGCCATCGAGGCGGTGTTCCGTTCCTGGATGGCGGACCGGTCGGTCACCTACCGCCGCGTCGAGCGCATCACCGGTCTCGCCGGAACCGGAGTCAGTATTCAGCAGATGGTGTTCGGCAATCTGGGAGAAACTTCCGGAACCGGCGTCGCCTTCACGCGCGACCCGAACAGCGGCGAAAAGGTCTTTTACGGCGATCTGCTGATGAACGCCCAGGGCGAGGATGTCGTTGCCGGAATCCGCACGCCGCTGGGACTCATGGAACTGGCGCGTAGAATGCCCCGTATTTATCGCCAGCTGAACCAGGTCCGGATCCTCCTCGAGAAGCACTATCGCGACATGCAGGATCTTGAGTTCACCATCGAGGACGGCAAGCTCTACCTCCTGCAATGCCGGACCGGCAAACGCTCGCCACGCGCGGCGTTCCGCATAGCGGCCGACATGGCGCGCGAGAAGCTGATCAGCAAGGAGGAGGCGGTTCTGCGCATCGCACCCGAGGACATGGAGCGCCTCTTTTACCCGGTTCTCGATCCCTCCGTCAACCAGGTCGAGCTCGCCTCCCGGCAGCTGGCCACCGGGATTGGCGCCGTTCCCGGTGCCGCCGTCGGTAAGCTTGCCTTTACAGCCCGCGAGGCGGAGACGCGCCAGCAGTCGGGCCAGCGCGTCATTCTTGTGCGGCGTGAGACCTCGCCTGAGGATGTCGGCGGCATGCATGCGGCGCAGGGTGTTCTGACCGCCACCGGAGGAAAGACATCGCATGCCGCCGTTGTGGCGCGTGGCTGGGGCAAGACATGTATCGTCGGCTGTGAGGCGCTCGACATCGATCCGCAGGCGAAGACCATGACGATTGGCGGCCAGGTGCTGCGCGACGGCGATCCGGTGACCCTCGACGGCTCGACCGGAGCGGTTTACAGCGGCGAATTCAGCCTGGTTAAGCCGGAGCTTCCGCCCGCCTACCGGCAGATCCTCAAGTGGGCCGATACGGCCCGCCGCCTGAAGGTGCGCGCCAACGTCGACACCCCTTACGACGCGAAGAAGGCGATCGAAATGGGCGCCGAGGGAATCGGATTGTGCCGGACCGAGCACATGTTTTTCGACACGAAGGAGCGCCGGCTCGCGATTCAGGAGATGATCCTCGCAGCCGACGAGGGAGGGCGCGTGCGGGCCCTCGACAAGCTGCTGCCATTTCAGCGCCGCGATTTCGAGGGGATCTTCGAGGCGATGGCGGGACGGCCGGTCACCATCCGGCTGCTCGATCCGCCCTTGCACGAGTTCTTGCCGCACGACGACGACGGTCAGCAGGCGCTGGCCGAGCATCTCGGCATTCCGGCCGCTACGGTCAAGCGGCGGGTGACCCAGCTTCACGAATCGAATCCCATGCTGGGTCATCGTGGCTGCCGTCTCTCCCTGACTTATCCCGAGATCCTCGACATGCAGGTTCGCGCCATCATGGAGGCAGCAGTCGCCGTACGCAGGCGCGGCGTCCGGTTGAAGCCGGAGATCATGCACCCCCTGATCATTGACGCGGGCGAATTGGCGCAGCTTGCGCAACGCACGCGCGAGGTCGCCGATCGGGTCCTCAAGGAATCCCGCATGCACATCAGCTACCAGGTCGGCACAATGATCGAGGTGCCGCGAGCCGCCCTGACCGCCGGCGCTATCGCGCTCGAGGCCGATTTCTTCTCCTTCGGGACCAACGATCTCACGCAGATGACGATGGCGCTGTCGCGCGACGACTCCGGCCGGTTCCTGCCGCAGTACGTCGACGAACAGCGCCTCGGCATCTTTGCCAGCGATCCGTTCCAGGTTCTCGACGAAGAAGGGGTCGGCCTGCTCGTGCGCATGGCGATCGACCAGGGACGCGCCGCCCGCAGCGGCCTCAAGATCGGTATTTGCGGGGAACATGGGGGAGAAGCGCAATCAGTGACGTTCTGCCACCGGGTCGGAATGGATTACGTGAGCGCCTCGACTTACCGCATTCCGATTGCCCGTCTGGCGGCCGCGCAGGCGGCTATCCGCGAGCGACAGGAGGCGCCGGCCCGGCGGCGACGCGGCGGCGGGAACGGCTCCCATGGCCGCGCGCGCTCCCGGTCCGGCAACGGTCGGACACGACCCATCCTGAGGAAGGCCGCACGTGCTGGTCGCAATACTGTCCCGCAAGCGTAGTCTCTTTTCGACGCGCCGGCTGAGCGCGGCGGCGACCCGCCTGGGGCACGAGGTGGTCGTACTCGACCCGCTGCAATGCTGCCTGCTCCTCGACATGGGGAAACCGGAGCTGACCTATCGTGGCCTCGAATCGAAGCTGCCTGAGATCGACGTCGTCCTGCCGCGAATTGGCGCATCGATCACGGCGCACGGCCTGGCTGTCGTCAAACAGTTCGAGATGATCGGCATCCCCGTGGTCAATGCCTCCCAGCCGATCGCCCGTTCGCGGGACAAGCTGCGCTGCCTGCAGCTCCTGTCCCGGTCGGGCATCGACATCCCGCGAACCGTCATGATGCGCCACCCCTCCCAGGTGGACAGGGCCCTCGAGGCGGTCGGCGGACCGCCGGCCATTCTCAAGCTGATTCGCGGCACGCAGGGGATTGGCGTCGTGCTGGCCGAGACGGAGCAGGTTGCCCGGCAGGTCCTGGAGACCTTCTGGGGACTCGGCATGAATATTCTCGTGCAGGAGTTCATCGAGGAGTCCGAGGGGCGTGATATCCGCGCCCTGGTCGTCGGCAACCGCGTGGTCGCCGCCATGCGCCGCCAGGCGCGCATCGGCGAGATCCGCTCGAACGTCCATCGCGGCGCAACCGGGGTTCCTGTGCGGCTCCCGGACACCTACAGCCGGGCCGCCGTCCGCGCCGTCCGCGCCATGAACCTGCGATTCGCCGGAGTCGATCTGCTCGAATCGAGGGACGGTCCCAAGGTCATGGAGATCAACTCGACCCCTGGCCTGGAGGGCCTCGAGCGTTGCACCGGCGCCGATCTCGCCTCCACGGTCATCGAGTACACGGTTGCATTCGCCCGGCGCAGCTGGCGCCGCCGCCGGGTGGCGGTCTGACGTCATGGGAAACATCAAAGTGCTGCCCGACCAGGTGGCCAACCAGATCGCGGCGGGCGAGGTCGTCGAGCGCCCCGCGTCGGTCATCAAGGAGCTGGTGGAGAACGCGCTCGACGCCGGCGCGGGACGGGTGGCCATCACTATCGAAGCAGGAGGCGCACAACTCATTCGCGTCGCTGATGACGGAATCGGAATGAGCCAGGATGACGCCGTCATGGCCATGGAGCGTCACGCCACCAGCAAGGTCCGCGAGGCCGACGACCTCAAGGCGATTCACACCTTCGGATTTCGTGGCGAAGCTCTGCCCTCCATCGCCTCAGTGTCCCGGCTCAACCTGACCACCTGCGCCGGTGGCACGAAGGAAGGGACCCGTATCCGGGTCGCGGGAGGAGGCACCCTCTCCGTAGAACCGGCTTCCCATCCCCGCGGCACCACGGTCGTGGTCGAAGGGCTTTTCTTCAACGCTCCGGCGCGCCGCAAGTTCCTGCGTTCGAAAGGAACCGAGAGCGCCCACGTCGCCGACGTCATCGCCCGGGTTGCCGCTGCTCATCCCGCGATCGCCTTCGAGCTGACCTTCGGCTCACGG
>CBDUYA010000080.1:0-10902 GCA_965371335.1 uncultured bacterium
CGGAATGATCGTCCGGTTCGGATCGGAGCGGATGACCGCCGCGTCGACCACCTCCTCGACCGAGACGATGACCCGCTTGCTGGCGAACGCTGCTTCCTTCTGCACGCCGTACAGACCCCACACCTGGGTGTTGCCATCGCTGTCGGCGCGCTGCGCGTGCACCACGGTGACGTCGGGCCGCAGGGCGGGAACGCACCACAGCTCTTCGTCGGTGTAGGGGGAGCGGATGGTCTTGAACGCCGGGTTGACGCGGGTCAGGTCGGTCCCGGGATAGTTGCGCGTCGGCAGAAACGGCAGGTTGGAAGCGCCCGCCATGAAGCGCAGCACCATGCCGAAATGGGTGTACTCCTCGACTTCGAGCGGTTGCGGCCTCCCCTTCTCGACGGCGCGGCGAAAGGCGTGCAGGGGGCCGACGCCGGGGTTGCCGGCCCAGGAGAAGATCATCTTGCGGACGCAGCCGGCGGCGATCAACTGGTCGTAGATCAGGTCCGGGGTGAGCCGCGCGATGGCGAGGTTTTTCTTGCGCTGGCGGATGATCTCGTGTCCGGCGGCGAACGGGATGAGGTGGGTGAACCCCTCCATGACGACCAGGTCGCCGTCACCGACGAAGCGGCCGATCGCCTCCTTCATCGACATCAGCTTGGACATGGCCATCCGCCGCCGTCAGAATGTCGAAAGTCTGTGTGACATGAACAGGCGAATCATAGCACAATCACCTGCCGGGCCACGGCAGGCGGGCGGTCCGGGACGGAGGGAGGATGATCAAGATCGGGTTCTACGGGGCGGCCGGGACGGTGACCGGATCGCGCCACATGGTGATGTCGGGGAACGAGCGGGTCCTGGTCGACTGCGGCATGTACCAGGGACTCAAGAAGCTGCGCCTGATGAACTGGGAGCCGTTCCCGTTCGACCCCGCCGAGCTGCCGTTCGTGGTGTTGACCCACACCCACATCGATCACATCGGTATGCTGCCGCGGCTGGTGCGCTGCGGGTTCAAGGGGGCGATCATCTGCACGCCGGCGACCCGCGAACTGGCGAAGCTGCTGCTGATGGACGCCGCCCACCTGCAGGAAGAGGACGCGGCGTACCTCAACCGTAAGGGTTTGTCCAGGCACAAACCGGCCCGGCCGCTGTTCGACAGCGACGACGCCGGGCAGGCGCTGGAGATGTTCACCGAGCGGCCGTACGGCGAGTGGACCCAGCTTCCGGATCGGATCGACTTCCGCTTCCATCAGGCGGGGCATCTGCTCGGCTCGGCGATGGTCGAGATGCGGGTGCGGGAGAACGGCGCCGCCACCTCGATCCTCTTTTCCGGCGACCTGGGGCGCTACGACATGCCTCTCAACCCGGATCCTGACCCGCCGCCCGGGAGCGACTACCTGCTCCTCGAGTCGACCTACGGTGACCGCAAGCACTGCCACGCCAGCCTCTACGATCAGGTCGAGCGGGTGGTGCGGGAGACGATGGCGCGTGGCGGCATCGTGGTGATCCCGTCGTTCGCCATCGGGCGGGCGCAGCAGATCATCTACGTTCTCAATGTGCTGATGGACGAGGGGCGCCTGCCGGAGCTGCCGATCCACCTCGACTCCCCGATGGCGGTCAACGCGACGAAGGTCTACCGCGCCTTCCGGGCGGAGCACGAAGGGCGGGGCGAGCTCTCCTATCGCAACGTTCACCTGCACCGGACGGTGGAAGAATCGAAGGCGTTGAACGCGTTCAAAGGACCGGGGATCCTGATCTCCTCCAGCGGCATGCTGACCGGCGGGCGCATCCTGCATCATCTTAAGAGGCTGCTGCCCGACCCGCGCCATACCGTGGCCCTGATCGGATACCAGGCGGCGGGAACGCGAGGCCGCGCCCTGCAGGGAGGATCACCGACCGTGCGCATTCACCGTCAGGAGATCCCGGTGGCCGCCCGCGTCGAGGATCTGTGCGGCTTCTCCGGGCACGCCGACGTCGACGAGATCCTCCGCTGGCTCCGGCAGGCGGGCGCGCCGCCGCGATCCGTCTTCCTGGTTCACGGAGAGCCGAAGTCGTCGGCGGCTCTCGCCGGCACCATCAGGCGGCGCCTGCGCTGGGAGGCGCGGGTCCCGCGTCTCGGGGAGATCGTGTCGCTGCCGATCTCCTGAGGATCGTGGGATGCTAGAATCCCCACGCTCGCGCGGCCAATCAGCCGGGCGACCGGCGTGGCGCAGTGGACGGAGGAAGCGAGTGGCCAAATCGAGTAAGGCGATGAAACGGACACCGGTGCGTCCGGCGAAGGCGAGACGGGGAACGAACCCGGCCGCGCGGCGCGCTTCCGCGACGCGGGGCGGAGGGGGGAAGATCGCGCAGATGGATCTGTTCCGCGCCGAGCGCCGGCGAGGGGCCGCGGCCGGAGCGGCTGCGCCGGCGGATGCGGCGCCCGGGACCGGGAAGACAACGGAGCGCCGCGCGGGCGCGGCAAAGATGGCGTCCGGCCCGGTGGCGGTTCCCGACCCGGCGTCGGGCAGGAAGCCGGCCCGGCGGCGCGAGACCGCCGAGTCTCTCGGCCGGCGCCAGAGGGAGATCTCGGTCGCCGAATTCTTCCAGAAGAACCGGCACCTCCTCGGCTTCGACAATCCGGCCAAGGCGCTTCTCACCACGACCAAGGAGGCGGTCGACAACTCGCTCGACGCCTGTGAGGAGGCCGGCATTCTTCCCGACCTCGAGATCGCCATCGAGGAGCAGGCGGAAGATCGCTTCAAGCTGTCGATCACCGACAACGGGCCGGGGATCGTGCGTGCCCAGATCCCGAAGATCTTCGGCAAGCTGCTGTACGGATCGAAGTTTCACGCCATGCGCCAGAGCCGCGGCCAGCAGGGGATCGGCATCTCCGCCGCCGGCATGTACGCGCAGCTGACCACCGGGCAGCCGATCCGGATCACCTCGCGCACCGACAAGAAGAAGGCCGCCCACTACTTCGAGATCCAGATCGACACCACCCGCAACGAGCCGAAGGTCCTCACCGACCGCGAAATCGAATGGGATCGCGAACACGGCACCCGGGTCGAGCTTAACCTGGCCGGCACCTACAAGAAAGGCCGCCGTTCGGTCGACGACTACATCATGCAGACCGCCCTTGCCAACCCGCACGCCTCAGTCAGGTATCGCCCGCCGAAGGGGGAGGAGTTCCATCGTGAGCGGGTCACCGAAGAGCTGCCGCGCGAGCCGCTCGCCATCAGGCCGCACCCCCACGGCGTCGAGCTCGGCATCCTGATCGCGATGCTGCGCGGCACGCGGGGCCGGACTTTGAAGGCCGCCCTGCAGGCCGACTTCTCGCGGGTCAGCGACAAGGTGGCGGAGGAGATCTGCCGCATCGCCGGGCTCAACCCGAACGCGAGGTCGAGGTCGCTGTCGGCGGCCCAGATCGAGACGCTGTTCCGGGCGATCCCGAAGGTCAAGATCATGAACCCGCCGACCAACTGCATCGTGCCGATCGGCGAGGAGCTGATTCTGGAAGGGCTGAAGAAAACGATTCAGGCCGACTTCTACGCATCGACGACCCGGCCGCCGGCGGTCTACCGCGGCAATCCGTTCATCGTCGAGGTTGGTCTCGCCTACGGCGGCGATCTTCCGGCCGATGAGCTGATCGATCTGTGGCGCTTCGCCAACCGCGTGCCGCTGCAGTACCAGCAGTCGGCCTGCGCCATCGCCAGGGCCGCCATCGGCACCGACTGGCGCAACTACGGACTGCAGCAGGGACGGAGCGCCCTGCCGGCAGGGCCGATGATCCTGTTCGTGCACGTCGCCAGCGTCTGGGTGCCGTTTACGTCCGAAAGCAAGGAGGCGGTCGCCTCCTACCCGGAGATCATCCGTGAGCTGCGGCTCGGCCTGCAGGAGTGCGGACGGCGGCTGGGGGCATTCCTGCGCCACCGCCGCCGCCTGGCCGACGCCGAGAAGAAGAAGTCGTACATCAAGTCGTACATTCCGCACATCGGCATCGCGCTGCGGGAGATCCTCGGCCTGACGCAGCAGCAGGAGGAGAAAGTCGTTGCCGTCCTGACCGACACACTCGAGCGCTCGAGAAAACTCTAGCCCGGCAACGCGCCGGCCGGACCAGGGGAGAGATCATGGCATCATCAACGATTCGCAAAATCGACAGTACGGCAGAATCGGTGCACAAGTCGATCCTGAAGAAAAAGACACCCCGCCTGCTCTTTCCGCTGCGCAGCCTGAGCAACATCAAATACAACCCGAAGCAGGGCTACTTTCAGATGCGCGGCAAGAAGAAGGAGCGCACCCTGACGGTTTCCACCGTCAAGACGTTCGCCCAGACGCTGCGCATGATGGCGCTGTCAAAGGACCTGGTGCGGCAGGACGACATCGCCACCAAGCGGGAGGCGTACTACGTTTCCAAGAACTGGGGCGAGGCGCGCTTCCTCGAGCAGCCGGAGTCGGACGCCGTCATGGACGATGTCGAAGCGCTGTTCGAGGTCAACCGTGAGCAGATCGGCTTCATCCCGGAGGAGAAAGGGGGCGAGATCTCCGGCCGGCTGGTCATCATCGATCGCGATACCGAGACCGGCAAGCCGTTGCGCATCGACTGCACCAAGTTCGGGTCGGGCGCCTACTCGATTCCGATCTCGGTCGAGCACCTGAAGTTCGAGACGAACGCGAATTTCATTCTGGTGATCGAGACGGCCGGCATGTTCCAGCGGCTGGTCAAGCACAGCTACTGGAAGAAGGCGAACTGTATCCTCGTGTCGATGGGAGGAGTGCCGACGCGCGCCTGCCGGCGCTTCATACGCCGCCTCGCCGACTTCAAGAAGATCCCGGTCTACGTCTTCGTCGACGGCGATCCGTACGGCATCAGCAATATCTATCGGACCCTGAAGGTCGGCTCCGGCAACGCGGCCCACCTGAACGAGTTCTTCTGCGTGCCGCAGGCGCGTTACCTCGGGATCACGCCACAGGACATCATCGACTACAAGCTGCCGACTCATCCCCTCAAGGAGGTCGACGTCAAGCGGGCCCGCGACGCCATCAAGAACGATCCCTTCTTCCAGCACCATAAGCCATGGGTCGCCGCCATGAACCAGTTGCTCAAGATGGGGGTGCGCGCCGAGCAGCAGGCGCTGGCGAAGTGGGGACTCAACTACGTCATCGACAAGTACCTCCCCGCCAAGCTGAAGCATACGGAGCGCTTCCTGCCTTAGCCTGTCCGGGGATTCCGCCGGGTCGCGCCAGGCCCATGCGCCCCAAGAGTTTGGACGACCCCGCGGGAAAATCCCCCGTATCCTCTTCGGGCTGATACAATTAGCCGCACACTGCGTGCGTCACGCGGGGACCTTCTTGACCCCCGGACCGTATCATCTGTTAATAGAACTTGGCCGGGGGGAGAATGAGCACCAGAATGAACGGAGGAGCAGCCGCTGCCGCGAAAGCCGCAGTGGCCGCCGCGGCGATCGCCAACGCCATCAAGGCCTCGGGCGCCATCGTCCGCGTCGAGCCGCGCGATTTTCAGAAGATCGTGGAGCGATGCGAAGCCCCGCTGGTGGTCATCGCCCCGGGCGGGTTCTTCCGCGCCCGACATAACGACCTATCCTTGCTGAAGAAGGAGAATCATGAACGACACCGATGCCGCCTTTGAGGGATCGTGTCTCTGTGGGGAGGTTTGTTACCGGGCGATCGGACCTCTGGGACGGATGGGGCACTGCCACTGCGTCGATTGCCGCAAGGCGCACGGCGCGGCGTTCGCCACCTTCGTCGACGTGGCGCACGAGCGGTTCGTGACGCTGCGGGGAGAGGATCGAATTCGGCGCCACCGCGCCCGGTCCGGCTCGGTGCGTGCCTTCTGCTCCGATTGCGGGTCGCTGCTCACCTGGGAGCGGGACGAGGATCCCGGCACTGTCTCGGTGGCGGTCGGAACGTTCGACATGCCGCCCGATCGCGCGCCCGAATATCACATCTTCGTGCGCAGCAAGCTTCCATGGCTCGAGATCAACGACGGGCTGCCGCAGTTCGCGGCCTACCAGGAGCCGGAGGGATGAACGAGGGAGCCGCAATGGACAAGGTGAACCTGCGGGAGAAGCTGGCAATGTTCTCCGAGCATTGGAGCCCGAGGGTGATCGGCGAGCTGAACGGGCACCAGGTGAAGCTGGCCAAGCTGAAAGGGGAATTCGTCTGGCACCGGCACGAGAACGAGGACGAAATGTTCCTGGTTCTCAAGGGGACGCTCGTCATCAGGATGCGCGACCGGGAGGTGGCGCTGCAACAGGGAGAGATGTACATCGTGCCGCGCGGCGCCGAGCACCAGCCAGTGGCGGACGATGAAGTCCATGTGCTGCTGCTCGAGCCGATCGGCACACTCAACACGGGCGATGTCCGCGACGACCGAACGGTCGATCGCCCATCGACGATCTAATACGAGTATTGACAAAGGAAGGAACGACACCATGGCGCGCGTGACAGGGCTCGGGGGCATCTTCTTCAAGACGCGGAACCCGAAGGCGGTTCACGAGTGGTACGAAAAACACCTCGGTATCCGAAAAGATGCCGACGGGTCGGTCGTGTTCAAGTGGCGCCATCTCGAAGATCGCGAGCATGTCGGCTATACCGTCTGGGGGCCGTTCTCCCAGGACACGAAATACTTCGGCCCCGGCCCGTCCCCTTACAAGATCAACTTCCGGGTCGACGATCTCGACGGCCTGCTGAAACGGCTGCGCAATGCGGGCGTGCAGGTCGAGAAGGAGATCGAGGAGAGCGAATACGGTCGCTTCGGGTGGATCACCGACCCGGACGGCAACCGGGTCGAGCTGTGGGAGCCGCCGGAAGGGAGCTAAGCGTCGTCCGCCGGGGAGGAGTTACTTATGAATGAGACCACGCAAACGACCGATGTCGATATGCGGGATGTCCGCAGATGGGCGATGTTCTGTCATCTTGGCGCCCTCGTCGGGCTTCTGGGAAACGGCATCGGCTTTCTCATCGTGCCGCTGATCGTCTGGCTGATCAAGAAGGACGACCATCCCTTCATCGATGAGCAGGGGAAGGAGTCGGTCAACTTCCAGATCACGATGTTCCTGGCGCTGTTCGTCGGTGCCCTGCTGACGCTCGTCCTTATCGGGATCGTGATCTTGATCGCCACGGCGATCATGATGGTCGTCCTGCCGATCGTCGCCTCCATCAAGGCGAGCCACGGCGAATCGTACCGGTACCCGCTCACCATTCGCTTCATCAAGTAGCGGCATGATGGGGAATCTTCGCAGGAGGTGCGATGTCACCTGTGAATCGGTGGCTGCTGGTGGTCCTGATCGCCGGCGGGATCGGGGCGCTCGGTTGCGCCCGGGAAGACGCGGGCGCGGCGGCCGGAGCCGGTGAGGCGGACGCGGCGATGAACCGCATCGCGGAGAGCTACGTGAAGCTGGCGCTGGCCGTCGGGCAGCACGACACCGACTACGTTGATGCCTACAGCGGCCCGGAAGAGTGGAAGGCAGCGGCCGAGAGGGAGAATAAGCCGCTCGACGCCATCCGCCGGGAGGCGACGCCGTTGATGGCGGAACTCGCGCGGCTCGGCGTGTCCGGCCAACCGGAGATCATCCGTCTGCGGCGCGAATACCTGATCAAGCAGATGCAGGCGATGATCACCCGCGTCGATATGCAGGAGGGGGTGCTGCTGCCCTTCGACGACGAATCGCGCGCCCTGTATGATGCCGTCTCGCCACGCCATCCGGAGAGCCACTACCAGGAGCTGATCGACCGCCTCGATGCGAAGCTGCCGGGCGAGGGATCGGTCGTCGACCGCTACGTCCGCTTCAAGGACGCGTTCGTCATCCCGCCCGACCGGCTCGACGCCGTCTTCACCGCCGCCATCGAGGAGGCGCGCCGCCGCACGCGGCAGCACCTCGAGCTGCCCGCAAACGAGAGCTTCGTCGTCGAGTACGTCACCGACAAGCCGTGGAGCGGCTACAACTGGTACAAAGGGAACGGGCACAGCCTGATCGAGATCAACACCGACCTGCCGATCTACATCGACCGCGCCGTCGATCTCGCCTGCCACGAAGGGTACCCGGGCCACCACGTCTACAACGTCCTGCTCGAGCACCACCTGGCGAAGGGACGGGGATGGGTCGAGTTCAGCATCTACCCGCTGTTCAGCCCGCAGTCTCTGATCTCGGAAGGGAGCGCCAACTTCGGCCGCGAGGTGGCGTTCTCGCCCGACGAGCGTCTCGCCTTCGAGCGCGACGTGCTGTTCCCGCTGGCCGGACTCGATCCGCAGGGGGTCGAGGCCTACTACGATGTCCTCGATCTGGCGAAGGAGCTGCGCTACGCGGGGAACGAAGCGGCGCGCCGCTACCTCGACGGTGAGATCGACAAGGAGGGCGCCGTCGATTTCCTTAGCCGCTTCTCTCTCATGTCGACCGAGCGCGCCGAGCAGCGGGTGAAGTTCATCGACCAGTACCGCAGCTACGTCATCAACTACAACCTCGGCGAGGACCTGGTGAAGGCGTATATCGAAGGGCGCGGCGGCACGGACGCCGACACCGCAAAGCGCTGGGAAGAATTCGGCCGGCTGCTCGCCTCGCCCCGTCTGCCGTCCGGTCTCGGGGCGTCCTGAGGAAGGCCACGGCGGCTCTCCCGCGCCCCTGCGCGCGGCGGCGATTCGGGTATGATGGGCTGTCATGCACGGCGGGGAAGCAGGACGGCGACACCCGGCCGCATCCCATCCCGAGGAGCTCACAGGAAGCGCATAAGGAGCGAGCGTTGAGCGAACAACCGACGGCAGGGGAAAGCCGGGGCGCGACGCGCTGGATCGTCCTGGTGTTGATGAGCCTGGTCATCTTCGCCAACTACTACCTGTATGACTGCTTCTCAACCCTCAAGGGGACCCTGCAGACGGAGCTCGGCGCGACCTCCACGCAGTGGGGCCTCCTGCGCAATTTCTACAACTTTCCGAACACCTTCCTGTTCATGGCCCTCCTCGGGGGGGTGTTCCTCGATCGCTTCGGCATCCGCAGGACCGGATTCGTTTTCACCTTGCTCTGCGCCCTGGGCGGAATCGTCACCGCCTATGGCGTCAGCCCCGCCTTCAGCGGCGGCGGCCTCGGCTACGACCTGATGAGTTCGTTCCTGCCGACCTATTCGCCCGAGCTGAAGATGATGATGCTCGGGCGCTTGCTGTTCGGTCTGGGAGCGGAGACCCAGCTGGTGATGCTCAACAAGGTGATGGCGAAGTGGTTCATGGGAAAGGAGCTGGCGTTCGCCTTCGGCCTCAACCTGGGGCTCGCCAGGATCGGCAGCGCCCTCGGCATGTCGTTCTCCCCCCGCATCGCCGAACGCTTCGACTTTAACTCGGCCCTGTGGGTCGGCGCGGTGGTGATGCTCTCGGGGCTGATCTTCTTCATTATTTATATGGGGATGGACTCGCGGGATGAGAAACGGCGCGGGGTGAGCGCCGGGGGGGGCGGACTGGCGGCCGATGAGGAGTTCCACCTGCGCGACGTCTGGGGGCTGTTCGCCAACCGGACTTACCTGTTCATCGTGCTCCTTTGCGCCTCGTTCTACGCCGTGGTCTTCCCGTTCCAGGATTACCTGGCCGACCTGCTGAAGCACAAGTTCGGCTACGCCGAGGTGGCGGCGGGCGACTTCACTTCGTTGATCCCGTGGGGCGCGGCGGTCTTCACCATCTTCTTCGGATGGTTCGTCGACAAGAAGGGGCTGCGGGCCACGCTGATGATCGGCGGATCGCTGCTGCTGTTCGCCACCAGCCTGCTGTTCGGCACGACGATGATGACGCCGTGGGTGCTGGTGCCGCTGTTCGGCGTCGCCTTCTCCCTGGTGCCGGCCGCCATGTGGCCGGCGGTCGCCCTGATCGTCGAGGAGAAGAGGCTCGGCACTGCCTACGGCCTCATGACCTGGGTGCAGAACCTCATGTGGTGGGCGATGGCCCTTTTCGCCGGCTGGGTCCTCGACCGCACCAACCCGGAGGTCACCGCCGAAACGCTGCGGGCCGGCACCGGCGTCTACGACTACACCGGCACCATGCTCGCCTTCACGGCCCTCGCCGGGGCCGCGGTGGTCGTGGCGTTCGGCCTGCGGATCGCCGACCGCGGCACGAACGGCCACGGTCTCGAGCTGCCGAGCGCCGAAGCGGCCGCCCTGAACGAGGCGCGGTGGGCGCAGGGGCGCGACGGCTCGTAGCCGGGCGATATGGTAAGCTCTCCACCCCGAAAACAAAGCACCGGAATGAGCCTCCGATCCCGGGACACCCGAGGGGAGGCCCTACAGGAGGTGTCAATGAAGCTCACAGCGTCGTTTCTGTTCGTCTTGGTCCTGATGACCGGATCGGCCATGGCGCAGACGGTCGACATCGACTACGACCAGGATTATTACGGCCAGGATTATGAAGACGGCCAGATCAAAACGTTCACCTGGGTGAAATCGTCGGAAACATCCGTCGCCGAGACGGATCCGCTTCTTCACTCGCGTATCGTCAACGGCATCGAGTATTACCTGACGCGCGTCGGGATCCGGGAAGTGGAAAACGACCCCGATGTCTACGTGACCTATCATGCCAGCTCGAAGCAGGAGGTGCATCTCAACACCAGCACGATGAATTATGGCTATCCGAGCGCCTGGCACCGCGGCGGCTACTACGGCGGCTACGGCGGCTACGGGGCCGGGGCCGGAATGTCGACCACCACGGTGAGCACCTACGATATGGGAACGCTGGTCGTCGATGTGTGGGACGCGAAGAGCGAGACACTCATCTGGCGCGGCATGGCAAGCAACATCGTCCTGACCCAGAATCCACAGAAGATGGAGAAGAAGATCGACAAGGCCCTCAAGAAAATGATGGATAAGTGGGAGAAGATCAAGAAGAAGAACGCCAAGGCGAAGGCGAAGGCGGAGAAGAAGGCGGCGAAGGAGGCGGCAAAGGGATGA